>JANOAQ010000077.1:0-6833 GCA_031411195.1 Burkholderiaceae bacterium
CATCCGTGCCGGCGTGGTGCCCTACCTGCGCCAGTTCGGCATTCCCGAGGCAGGTGATCTGTGGGAGGCGGTGGTGGTCACGCCCGGCACCAACTTCCAGCCGCCCAAGCCGGGCGAAGTCGCCGAATCGCCGATCACGCGGCTGGCACAGCGCTTCGAGCGGGTGCTCAAGGGCAGCCCCCAAGCGGAACGCCTGGGCGCCATCGCCCGAACACTGCGCCGCCCCGGCGGCCTGGGCCTGGTGGTCGACCTGTACGGCCCCGAGCTCGATCTGCCCGAAGGCGTTCGCCCGCAAGATGCCTGCGTGCTGGTGGTGGTTGACCAGTTCGAGGAACTGTTCCACAAGACCAACCTGGGCAGCGACGACGCACGCCACCTGGTCGAGCGGGTGATCGACCACTACCACCAGGCCAAGCTGGGCAAGGGCAGCGCCCAGTGCTTCGTGGCCATCACCATGCGCAGCGAGCATTTGAACGACTGCGCCGGCTACCTGGGCCTGCCCGAAGCCATCAACGCCGGTAGTTACCTGGTGAGCCGCCTGGACGACACCCAGGTGCGCGAGGTGATCGAAAAGCCCGCCCAGCGCTACCTGCGCATGCGCCAACGAGAGCGCCAGGCCCTGGCCCGCCAGGACGGCGACGCTGTCGCCGCTGACTTGCCCGAACTGCCCCGTGCGGTGGCTTTCGAGCCCGGCGTGGTCGAGCGCCTGATCGAAGACACCCGCCGCATCGCCGCCGACCCCGACCACTTGCCGCTGCTGCAGCACTGCCTGGCCCGGCTCTGGGGTGCGGCCCTTCAGCGCTGCCACCTGGCCGCCGACGGCGTGCCTGACGTGCTCACCCTGGCCGACTTGTGGCGCGCCGCCCAAGCCACGGTCGATACGCCCCCGGCGGCCGACGCCAATGTGTTGCAACTCAGCCTGAATGCCTGGGCCGAGGCCGCCTACCTCAGCCACACCGAGCCTGAACGCGCCGAGGTGCTGGCACTGATGCGCCGCCTGGCCTACAAGGACAGCCGCACCGGCACTTACAACCAGCAGCGTCTGTATGTGGCCACCCACGACCAGGGCGCCCAGCACCTGCACGCGCTGGTGCAGGGGCGCTGGATCGACACCGTCGACTACCTGCACTGGGACAATGACAACCCAGCCCACGTCACGCTGAAGGTGTCGCACGAATCGTTCATCCGTGGCTGGCATCGCCTGCGCCAACTGGCCGACCACGAAGCCTGGCGGCTGGAGCAGCACATGGTGGTGCTGGCTGCCACCCAGCGCTGGCTCGAGCGTGGTCGTCGCCATGCCGATTTGCTGGACGCACGCGACCTGGCCCTGGCCGACGACGCCCAGTTGCAGGATGCGCTGGGCCCGCACGGCAGCGCCCATGACGCCGACCCTGAAAGCGCCACCTGGCGCGACTGGCAAGGCTGGCTTCAGCAGTTGCCGCAGGGCCTGGCCCTGCAGACGGTGACGCGGGCCGATGCGCGGCACTTCGTGCGGCAGTCGCACCAGGCGCTGGCGGTGGCCGAACGGCGTGGCCGGCGCGCCACCCGCACCATCGGCGCCTTGGCGTCGGTGATGGGTGTCACGGTGCTGTTCACCGCTTTCTCGGTTTTGGTGCAGCAGCCGGTGTCCACCCGCTCGCTGCTGTTCATCAGGGCGGCCAACCTGGCCAACCAGGTGAGCCTGCGCAATGCCTACCCCGAGATCGGCGGCAGCGCCCAGGAGCTGGAAACCCTGCTGGAGGCTGCCGCCCTGTTTCAGCGCGCGCAGTCACCCCAGGGTGCGCACTTCGGCGCCTTTTCGGATGCCGTGCTGCAAGGCGCCTACTCGCCTTTGCGTGGCGCGGCCGTCGCCCGTGTGCTGCCCGAATCGGCCCGCATGGTGGAGCCGCCCGTCAACGGCAAGCTGCGTGCGCTGCTCACGCGCTCGGTCTGGCGCACACCGATGCTGGCCAACGATGCCAAGGGCCAGTTGATCGACGGCGACGGCCAGTCACCCATGTTCAACGTGGCTTGCGACCGGCTCACCGGTACGCTCAAGCCGGTGGAAGGCAGCCGCCAGGGTGACGCGGTCAAACGCGGCGTGTTCGTCTCGAACGGTGAATTGCTCGTCGGCCGCGAGGGCACCGACACCCGCAACAACCTGATGTACACCGCCACCGTGCTGGCCGACGGCAGCTGCACCCTGGGCAAACAGTTGATGGCCCTGCCCCGCGACCGCGACCCGGCCGTGATGTTCGACGCCATGCTCGGCACCCTGATGCTGGCCGTTGACGGCGACGGCCCGGGTGCGCCGGCCACCGTCTCGTTTCACCGCGTGCGCTGGGACGACCCCGAAACCGGCGGCAGTGCCGAGATCCACCAGCCGCAGGCCATCGTCTTCAACAACCAGACCGCCGAAGCCCTGCGCAGCGAGGTGCCACAGACCTTGGGCATGGCCGCCGCCACCTGGCGCATGGCGGGCGGACGGGCCTTCAAGGTTCAACGCGAAGCCTGGCGCGTGGTGAGCGACACCGCCCAGCGCCTGGTGCCACAGCCGCCAGCCGAGAGCCTGCGCCAACTCGTGGACGACCCTCAGGAGGAAGGCTGCCAGCGCTTGCGCCCCGCCCTCGAAGCCGAATTGCGCCAGCCCGGCAACGCCACGCCTGACGGCAGCATTGGCGCGCCGCGGGTGGGCCTCTACCGTGACGGCGCGCACTGCCTGGCCTTGCTGCGCATTGCGCAACCCATCCCGGCCGGTCCTGGTGGCGTGGTCGACCTGGCCAATGCGCGCGACCTGGTGCACCTGCGTGCCTACCTGCGCCCCCGGCCCGAAGACCTGGACGACACCGGTCGCCTGCGCCTGCCGGCCGTGGCGGTGGCCAACTTCGAATACGGCCGGATGCGCCCGCACGAAGACCGCTGGTACACCGGAAAGCGCGGCAGCGATTGGGAAGGCTGGCTGGTCATCCAGCGCGAAGCCAACCAGCACAACCCGGTTCGCTACAACGGCATGCCCTGGAGCACCCAGGCCCTGCTCGACCTGGGTGCCCAGGTGCTGAAGTACCACCAGTCGATCGATCTGGGCGCCGGCCGCGGCCTGCCGAGCGCCGCCGGCCCATCGGCGGCCCGCACGGCAAGCCCGGCACGCCAGGCATCGGCAGGAAGCGGCGGATGAGCGCAACCCGGCCACGCTTGCCACCGCGGTTTCGCTGGGTGCGGCTGTCTCACTGGATGCGCCTGCCACGCCTGTTGCGCCTGCGTGGTGCCAGCCATGCCCTGCTGGCCGTGCTCGGCTTGGCCACACCATTGGAATCCCCTTCGGCCAACGTGGCAGCCGTGCCAACACCAGCCATCAGCCGCCTGGCCGACATCCGCGCGCGCCTGCTGGCCCAAGACGAGCGACTGGCCGGTCAAGCGCCGATCGAGCCGCCATCCGCCGCCCCTGACGGCCCGATGGCGCAGTGGTTCAACTGGCCGAACTGGTCCAACTGGGCCAACTGGAACAACTGGAACAACTGGAACAACTGGGTCAAGTGGAGCAAGTTCTAGCCTCGCCATCGGCGTTGCAGGTACATCCGGTGCTGCGGCAACTTCCGCAACCGCCGGAACTGCCAGCAGGCGCCCTGCAGTTGCTGGTGCTGCAGGCCAGCCCCTTCTGCAACCTGGACTGCCGCTACTGCTACCTGCCCGAGCGCGGCAACACCCAACGCATGGCCTTGCCGCTGCTGCGCCGGGTGATCAGCCAGGTGCGCGACAGCGGGATGATGGGCCGCACGCTGTCCCTCGTCTGGCATGCCGGCGAGCCCATGGCCGTACCGCGTGACTGGTACGAGGCCGCCTTTGCCATCGTGGCCGAGCAGTTGCACAACAGCGGTACACACGTGGTGCACCACTTCCAGACCAATGCGGTGTTGATGGACGCAGCCTGGTGCGCCTTCTTCCAGCGCCACGGCGTGCAGGTGGGTGTCAGCATCGACGGCCCGGCCGCCCTGCACGATGCCCACCGCCAAACGCGTGATGGGCGCGGCACCCATGCCCGGGTGATGCAAGGCATCGCCCAGTTGAAGGCGGCCGGCCTGCCCTTCCACACCATCGCGGTGCTGACCGCCGACGCGCTGGGCCAGCCCGACGCATTGTTCGAGTTCTTTGCCGGCCTGGGCGCACGGCAGGTCGGCTTCAATGTGGAAGAGATCGAGGCCGAGCACACCACTTCGACCTTGCAGGCACCCACGGCTGAAGCCGCCCTGCGCGCCTTCTGGGCTCGCCTGCTGCAGCGCCTGCAGGCCGAGCCCGGCCGGCTGCGCGTGCGCGAGCTCGATGCCGTGGTGGCCGCCCTGCGCCACCCGGGCCTGGGCACGCTGGGCGGCAGCTCGCAAATCCAGCCCGGCCAAATGCTGAACGTGGCCCACAACGGCGATTGGTGCTTCTGGTCACCCGAGTTGCTGGGCAGTCACCACCGGCAACGTGGGCCGGTGGTGATGGGCAATCTGGCCTTGGGCCAGTTGCCACGCGTTGGCACGGCCGGCGCCGGCGCAACCTGGACCGATTGGCAGGCCGAGATCGACGAAGGGGTGTCGGCCTGCCGCGCCACTTGTGCCTACTTCGACCTCTGCCTGGGCGGCGCCCCGGCCAACAAACTGGCCGAGCATGGGCGTCTGTCGGGCACGGCGACCCTGGCCTGCCGGTTGGGGCAACAGGTGGTGATTGATGCCGTTTTGCAGTCACTGGACCGCAGCTTGCCGGCCCTGGCCTAACTCGGGCACTTGCAGCGGCTGCGGCCGGGCGCGGTCAATAAGGCAGCGGCCCGCGCCCGAACTTCAGCCGGTAGGGCTGAGCGGTGGCGGTGCGCGCTGAAAGGGCGCCGCGGTGCACCTTCACGTACCAGGTTTCGGTGACGTCGTAGCTGGTGTTGTGGCGCACCAGGTATTCGCCCTTGCCGACGCCGCCCGACTTGGACGTGACAATCAGTTTGCCGCTCTTGTCGAGCAGGCTCAGGTCCATGTCGTAGGTGGCCAGGTTGATGAGATCGACGGTCAGTGTCGAACGCGGCGGCAGCGACACCATGTAGTGATCGAGGTCATCGGTGGTCGTCGTGCCTTGCAAGGACCCCAGCACTTCGCCTGGCATGTGCACCATCACGTTGGCCGAGCCGATGTTTTCGTTGGGCTCATGCTCATAGCGCCAGCCACGTGCGGCCTTCACGGCCTTCTCGGCGCTGACAATGCCGGCACCGCAGTTGCTGCAGGCCTGGCCGAACGGCGATACCGATTCCGCCAGGACGAGGCGCACGTTGGCCGTTGGCATGCCCGGATTGGCCGCCATCACCAGCGCCGCCACCCCTGCTACATGGGGCGCGGCCATCGATGTACCGGTGTAGCCGCCGAAGCTGTCGGCCATCGGCGTCGTGGTGCCGGTGTTCAGGGTCGACAGCACGGCGCCCGCCGGGTCGCCACCCGGGGCGGACAGCGCCAGCGTCGTGCCGAAGTTACTGTAGGCGCTGCGTGCACCCACGTTGTTGGTGGCACCCACCGTGAACGCGTTCTTGCAGCTGGCCGGCGCAAACTTGCTGGCATCGATGTTCTCGTTGCCCGCTGCCACGACCACCAGCACACCCAGGTTGGTGACTTTGGTGATCGCGTCCTGCTCGTAGGCGCTGCAGGCGCCGACGTACCCCAACGACATGTTGACGATGCGCACCGGGTTGACATTGGCCGGCACGCCAGGCACGGCGACACCGGCGGCCCACAGTGCACCGTCCATGATGTCGGCAATGGCGCCAGCGCCGCAGCGGCCCAGGGCACGAACCGGCACGATCTTGGTCAGGGGCGCCACCCCCGTCACGCCTTGCGCGTTGTTGCCCAGCGCAGCAATGATGCCGGCCACGTGGGTGCCATGCCAGCTGCTGTTGCGCGCGGGCTTGTTCGTGCCGCAGTCGCCAGCCGCGGCCCAGTCGCCTGGGTCGTAGGCGTTGCTTTCGCGGCCGTTGCTGTCGTTGGACAGGGTGGTGCTGGTGATGAAGTCATAGCCCGGCAGCAGGTTGGCCGCCAGGTCGGCGTGGGGCAGCACGCCGGTATCGACCACGGCCACGCGCGTGCCGGTGCCCTTCGAGATGTCCCATGCGGCTGCCGCAGAGATGCCGGCCTTGGAGTTGGTCAGGGCCCATTGGTCGGCAAAGTAGGTGTCGTTGGGTGTGAAGGTGGCGTGTGCGATGTAATTGGGCTGCACGTACTCGATGCTCATGTCGTAGCGCTCCAGCTCACGCGCCACCGCCTCCAGCGACTTGGCGCTGACATGGCGCTGCAGTTGCATGACCCGGGCGCCGGTGCCGGTCTCACGCTCGGACACCACCGCCAGGCCGCGGCCCAGGGCGTGGGCGCGCAGCCCTTGCATGGTGGCGTTTTTGGCCACCGCAGTGCGCGCGCCGTCGCGGAACTTGACGATCAGCCCGGCGGCCATCGGCTCGGGCGGCTCGGGCACCACGGGTTGCGCCGTGGCGCCCAGGGCGATGAAGGCCAGGCTGCAAGCGGCCAGGCGCAGGGCACACGGGTGGCGCGGCGAAGTGCGGGTGGTGGACATGACGGTCTCCTCGAAAACTGTTGTGAACGCGGGGTGGTTGAACCAGCCACCGAGCAGGCCGGAAGTGCCCGAAAGCCCCCTGGTGCTGTGTTTGGCTGGCATGTCGCCAGTGTCGGCAACGGCTTGCGACCCGTCCTAAGCGTTCGGTTAGCGATCAGTTAAGAATGACTTTTGTTCGGCGCAAGCGAAAGAACCCGCCCGACCTCGGCGGCGTTTTCCAACCGCGCACCTGTTCACAGTTTTGGCCGCTTCTTTGCCTGCCATTTGCACTGCTTAAC
>JANOAQ010000078.1:0-1658 GCA_031411195.1 Burkholderiaceae bacterium
GCCCATTGCCATCGCCATTGGCAGCGACAACTTCCGCGACCTGCTGGCTGGCGCCCATGCGATGGACCGGCACTTTGCCGAAGCGCCGCTGGAGGCCAACCTGCCGGTGCAGCTGGGCCTGCTGGATGTGTGGTACCGCAACTTCCACCACTTCAGCAGCCGCAGCGTGGCGCCTTACCACCAAGGGCTGAAGCGCTTGCCGGCCTACCTTCAGCAGCTGGAGATGGAAAGCACCGGCAAGTGTGTCGACCTGGACGGCCATGCCCTGGCCTATGGCACCAGCCCGGTGGTGTGGGGCGAGCCCGGCACCAATGGCCAGCACGCGTACTTTCAGATGCTGCACCAGGGCACGGATGTGATCCCGGTCGAGTTCATCGCCGTCAAGCACCCCACGCACGGCCACGCCGATCTGCACGCCAAGGCCCTGGCCAACTGCCTGGCCCAGGGCGCGGCGCTGATGCTGGGCAAGGCCACCGAGGCCGCGCTGGCCGAAAGTGCCCCCACCGCATCAGCCACGCTGGGCAAGCCGACGCTGGCGTGCCACCGCACCTTCCCGGGCAATCGGCCCAGTACCACGCTGCTGATCGACAAGCTCACGCCGCGTGCGCTGGGCGCGCTGATCGCGCTGTACGAGCACCGCGTGTTCACCAGCGGCGCGGTCTGGGGCATCAACGCCTTCGACCAGTGGGGTGTGGAGCTGGGCAAGGCCCTGGCCAGTGACCTGCTGCCCCGCCTGGCCAGTGGCGACGCCAACGGGCTGGACGCCTCCACCGCCGGCCTGCTGGCCCGCCTGAAGGCATGACGGGCGGGCACCTCGCAACCCGGCCCCGGGTGGTGTTCGACTTTGCCGGTGTGCTGTTCCATTGGCAGCCGCTTGCACTGCTGCAACGCCTGCTGCCCGCACAGGCCACCGACGAGGCCAGCGCCGCGCACTGGGCGGCGCAAATCTTCCAGGGCTACACCAGCGACTGGGCCCAGTTCGATCGCGGCACCATCGAGCCTGGGCCCTTGATTGCGCGCATCGCCCAACGCACGGGCCTGGCCGAATCAGCGGTGCGCACCGTGGTGGACGCCGTGCCGCACAGCATGCACGCCCTGCCCGATAGCGTGGCCCTGGTCGAGCAACTGCACGCGGCCGGCGAGCCGCTGTACTTCCTGTCCAACATGCCCGCGCCGTATGCCGACGTGCTGGAGCAGGCCAACCCTTTCCTGCGCTGTTTTCAGGACGGCGTGTTTTCGGCCCGGGTGCAGTTGATCAAGCCCGAGCCGGCCATCTTTGCGCATGCCGCGCAGCGCTTCGGCCTGCCGCCAGAAGACCTGCTTTTTTTTGACGACGTGCCGGCCAATGTGGCGGCAGCGCGGGCGGCGGGTTGGCAGGCCGAGGTTTTCACCGGTGCACAGCAGGCCGGCGCCGATCTGCGTGCGCGTGGCTTCACAATCGTCGGCTGAAGATGTCTGCCCCCACGTCGCTTCGCTCCTGCCCCCCGAGGGGGCGCTCAGCCGCCTTGGGGCGGCCCGGCGTCGGCTGACACCGCACAACAACCACGGAGACCCCCGACCATGACGAGCACCCCGGACCCTGCACTGAACGGCGCCGAGTCGCTGGTCACCACCCTGGCCGCCAGCGGCGTGGGTCTGTGCTTTGCCAACCCCGGCAC
>JANOAQ010000079.1:0-8031 GCA_031411195.1 Burkholderiaceae bacterium
CCACCGGGCAGCAGCGGCATCGGCGCCTGCACGATGGCCTCGGCGGTGTGGCTGGCCGCCACGAAGGTGAGGTAGACCGGAAAAGCCACCACCACCACGCCCAACAGCAGCACCAGGTGCGACAGCGCGTTCAGCCAGGGGCGGCGCTCAACCATGGCGACGCCCGCTCGTTGGAGATGCGCTTTTGTGGCAAGCGTTCATCAGTAGTTCACCCGCTTCTCGACATACTTGAACTGCACGATCGTCAGCAGCACCACGATCACCATCAGCACCACCGATTGCGCGGCCGACGAGCCGAGATCCAGCCCCTTGAAGCCATCGTAGTAGAGCTTGTAGACGAGGATCTCGGTCTCCTTGCCCGGGCCGCCGTGGGTGGATGCGTCGACGATCGCAAAGGTCTCGAGGAACACATAGACCACGTTGATCACCAGCAGGAAGAAACTGGTGGGCGACAGCAGCGGAAAGACGATGGTCCAGAACCGGCGCCAAGGCCGCGCGCCGTCGATGGCTGCGGCTTCGATCAGTGACTTGGGGATGCTCTGCAGGCCGGCCAGGAAAAACAGGAAGTTGTAGCTCAACTGCTTCCACACCGCGGCCATCACGATCAGCCCCATCGCATGGTTGCCGTTGAGCAGGTGGTTCCACTCGAAGCCGTAGATCCGCAGGTACCAGGCCACCACGCCGATGCTGGGCGCGAACATGAACAACCACAACACGCCGGCCACCGCTGGCGCCACCGCGTAGGGCCAGATCAGCAGCGTCTTGTAGAAGGTGGCACCGCGGATGATGCGGTCGGCCATCACCGCCAGCAGCAGGCTGACCGAGATGCCGATGCCCGCCACCAGCACCGAGAACACGATCGTGGTCTTGAAGCTGTCGAAATACAGCGGATCGCTGAACAGGCGCCGGAAGTTCTCCATGCCCACCCATTCGACGCTGGTGCCGAAAGCATCCTGCTGCTGCAGCGACTGGATCAGCGCCTGGCCCGCAGGCCAGAAGAAGAACACCGCGATGACGATCAACTGCGGCCCCAGCAGCAGCCAGGGCAGCCAGCGCGACTTGAAGAGAACGCGTTTTTCAGCCGCCAAGAAGTTTTCCTTTGAACCAGATTGTGGTCAGGGCTTTTTGCGTCATCGCTGCGCGCTGCCGCGAAAGGCTAACAAGCCCTTCAGGGCTTGTTAGCCTTTTCGAAGCGTTCAAGCAATTCGTTGCCGCGGCTCACCGACGAATCGAGCGCTTCCTTGGCGCTCTTCTTGCCTGACCAGACCTGTTCCATTTCCTCGTCGATCACGGTGCGGATCTGCACCATGTTGCCCAGCCGGATGCCTCGCGACTTGTCGGTGGTCTTGCGGATCATCTGGTTCACGGCCACGTCGGTGCCGGGGTTCTTCTTGTAGAAGCCGCTCTTGTCGGTCATCTCGAAGGCTGCCTTGGTGATCGGCAGGTAACCGGTGCGCTGGTGGCTCTTCGACTGCACCTCGGCGTTGGACAGGTGGTTGAAGAACGCGGCTGCGCCTTTGTATTCGGCCGGCTTCTTGCCCGACATCACCCACAGGCTGGCGCCACCGATCACGGTGTTCTGCGGCGCACCGGCCACGTCGGGGTAGTAGGGCAGGGGGCTCATGCCGTAGGCGAACTTGGCGTTCTTCGACACGCTGGAATAAAGCGCCGACGAGCCGGTGTACATCGCGCATTCACCCGAAGGGAAGGTGGCGTCGGGCAAGTTGGCGCGGCCCTTGTAGACGAACAGGCCCTGCTTGCTCATGTTGGCCAGGTTCTCGATGTGGCGCACATGCAGCGGGGTGTTGATGGCCAGGCGGGTATCCATGCCGCCGAATCCGTTGTTCTTGGTCGCGAACAGCGTGTTGTGCCAGGCCGAGAAGCTCTCGAGCTGGGTCCAGCTCTGCCAGCTGGTGGTGAACGGGCACTTGTGGCCGCTGGCCTTGAGCTTGGCGGCGGCCAGTGCCACCTCGGGCCAGGTCGACGGGGGGCGCTCGGTGTCGATGCCGGCAGCCTTGAAGGCGTCCTTGTTGTAGAAGAACACCGGCGTCGAGCTGTTGAACGGGAAGCTCAGCATCTGGCCGTTGGGCGCGGTGTAGTAGCCGGCCACTGCGGGAATGTAGACGCTGGGGTCGAACTTGTAGCCAGCGTCGGTCATCACCTTGGCCACCGGCACGATGGCGCCCTTGCTGGCCATCATCGTGGCCGTGCCCACTTCGAAGACCTGCAGGATATGGGGCGCGTTGCCGGCGCGGAAAGCGGCGATCGCCGCAGTCATGCTCTGGTCGTAGGCGCCCTTGAAGGTGGGCACCACCTTGTAATCCTTCTGGCTGGCGTTGAAATCGTTGGCCAGGTCGTTGACCCACTCGCCCAGGGCGCCGCCCATCGAGTGCCACCATTGGATTTCAGTCTGGGCGTGGGCCGTGCCGGCCATGGCGAGGGTGGCGGCCAGTGCGGCGGTGTGCAGAACAAGTTTCATGTCTTCTCCGTGGAATCGAGCGGGCCGGGGTGCCCGATGGGCGCCCGAGTTTGCCGGGATTGTGTGACAGACCCGTTCACAGACCCGTTTCTCACATGCGGCGGTGCCCAGCCGCAACGGGATTAACCCGCCGCGACGTGCGGGCCTGCAGGTGGCTTGACCGGCCGCAGCATGCTGCACTGCGATAATCACGACTTTCAGGTGCCTGCTCCGGGCGACGCTGATCCAACCCGCCCGGCAAGGCGCCCGCCGCCCCATGAACGCACCGCTCGCACACCCCCTTCTGGCCGATGCCGGCCACCCGGCCTCCGGCGCGGCGCGCCTGCGCGAGATTCCGTACAACTACACCTCGTTCTCCGACCGCGAGATCGTGCTGCGGCTGCTGGGCGCGCGCGCCTGGGACTTGCTGGGCCTGCTGCGCGACGAGCGCCGCACCGGCCGCTCGGCCCGCATGCTCTACGAGGTGCTGGGCGACATCTGGGTGGTGCAGCGCAACCCTTACCTCGAAGACGACCTGCTGGACAACCCCAAGCGCCGGCAGTTGCTGATCGACGCCTTGAACCACCGCCTTGGCGAAGTGGCCCAGCGCCGCACGCCCGATGCCGACGCCGGCCGTGACGCCCATGTGGGTGAATTGCTCGACATGGCGCGCGCCGCCGTGCAGCGTTTTGCGGCCCATTTCGGCACCGTTTACGACCTGCGCCAGCGCAGCCGCAAGGCCCTGGGCCGCGCCACTGCCAAGGACAACATCAAGTTCGACGGTTTGTCGCGCGTGTCGCACGTGACCGACGCCACCGACTGGCGGGTGGAATACCCCTTCGTGGTGCTCACGCCCGACACCGAGGCCGAGATGGCCGCCCTGGTAGCCGGCTGCGTGGCGCTGGGCCTGACCATCATCCCGCGAGGCGGTGGCACCGGCTACACCGGCGGCGCCGTGCCTTTGACGTGGCGCAGCGCGGTGATCAACACCGAGAAGCTCGAGCAGATGAGCGAGGTCGAGTTCATCGATCTGCCGGGCGTGGGCCGCAAGGTGGCCACGGTGTGGACCGGCGCGGGTGTCGTCACCCAGCGCGTGGCCGATGCGGCCGAGCGCGCCGGCCATGTGTTTGCGGTCGACCCCACCAGCGCCGAGGCCAGTTGCGTGGGCGGCAACATCGCCATGAACGCCGGCGGCAAGAAGGCCGTGCTGTGGGGCACTGCGCTGGACAATCTGGCGTCGTGGCGCATGGTCACACCCCAGGCCAAGTGGCTGGAGGTGATCCGCCTGGACCACAACCTGGGCAAGATCCACGACGCGCCGGTGGCCAGCTTCGAGCTGCGCTGGTTCGATGCCAGCGGCAAGGTGCTCGAGAAGACCGAGCGGCTCGACATCCCCGGCCGCGTGTTCCGCAAGGAAGGCCTGGGCAAGGACGTCACCGACAAGTTTCTGGCAGGCCTGCCCGGCATCCAGAAGGAGGGCTGCGACGGCCTGATCACCAGCGCGCGCTGGATCGTGCACAAGATGCCGGCCCACGTGCGCACGGTGTGCCTGGAGTTTTTCGGCAACCCGATCCAGTCGGTGCCTTCGATCGTCGAGATCAAGAATTACCTGTTCTCGCTGTCGCAAAAGCGCGGCGGCGAAACCGCCGAAGAACCTGGCCCCGCCCCCGTTCTGCTGGCCGGCCTGGAGCACCTGGACGACCGCTACCTGCGCGCGGTGGGCTACACCACCAAGAGCAAGCGCGGTGGCTTGCCCAAGATGGTGCTGGTGGGCGACATCGTGGGCGACGACGCCGACGCCGTGGCCCGTGCCACCAGCGAGGTGGTGCGCATCGCCAACAGCCGCGCGGGTGAAGGCTTCGTGGCCGTCAGCGCCGATGCGCGCAAGAAGTTCTGGCTCGACCGCAAGCGCACCGCGGCCATCGCCCGCCACACCAATGCCTTCAAGGTGAACGAGGACGTGGTGATCCCGCTCGAGCGCATGGGCGAATACACCCTGGGCATCGAGCGCATCAACATCGAGCTGAGCCTGCGCAACAAGCTGCAGCTGCTCGACCGGCTGCAGGCCTTTCTCAGCTCCGGCAGCCTGCCGCTGGGCAAGACCGACGACGCCAACGACATCCCCAGTGCCGAGCTGCTGGAAGACCGCGTGCAGCAGGCGCTGGCCGAACTGCGCGAGGTGCGCAGCCAGTGGCTGAACTGGCTGACCCGGCTGGATGCGGTGCCTGCGCCCGATGGCGGTGAAGGCGGCCGCAGCTACTTCGACCAACTGCAGGACCACAGCCTGCGCGCCAGCTGGAAGCTGCAGATCCTCAAGCCCTTCGAGTCGCTGTTTGCCGGCGTCGCCCTGGCGCCCATCGTGGCCGAGTTCAAGCGCATCCACGCCCAGGTGCTGCGTGGGCGCACCTGGGTGGCCCTGCACATGCACGCCGGTGACGGCAATGTGCACACCAACATTCCCGTCAACAGCGACAACTACGAGATGCTGCAGACGGCCCACGAGGCGGTGGCCCGCATCATGGTGCTGGCGCGCAGCCTGGGCGGCGTGATTTCGGGCGAGCACGGCATCGGCATCACCAAGCTCGAATTCCTCACCGACGCCGAGATGGCGGCCTTCACCGACTACAAGGCCCGCGTCGACCCCGAAGGCCGCTTCAACAAGGGAAAACTGCTGCGTGGGGCAGCCCTGGCCGGCCTGGGCAGTGCGGATGCGCAAGTGCATGCCGCTGATCTGAGCCACGCCTACACGCCCAGCTTCGGGCTGATGGGGCATGAGTCGCTCATCATGCAACAAAGCGACATCGGCGCCATCGCCGACAGCATCAAGGACTGCCTGCGCTGCGGCAAGTGCAAGCCCGTGTGCGCCACCCATGTGCCGCGTGCCAACCTGCTGTACAGCCCGCGCAACAAGATCCTGGCCACCAGCCTGTTGATCGAGGCCTTCCTGTACGAAGAACAAACCCGGCGCGGCGTCAGCCTCAAGCACTGGGAAGAGTTCGAGGACGTGGCCGACCACTGCACGGTCTGCCACAAGTGCCTGTCCCCCTGCCCGGTGCAGATCGACTTTGGCGATGTGAGCATGGCCATGCGCAACCTGCTGCGCAAGATGGGGCAAAAGAGCTTTCGCCCCGGCAATGCCGCGGCCATGCTGATGCTCAATGCCACCAACCCGCAGACCATCAAGCTGATCCGCGGGGCCATGGTGGGCGTGGGCTTCAAGGCCCAGCGCCTGGCCAATGACGTGCTCAAGCTGGCCGCGCGCAAGCAGACCAACGCGCCACCGGCCACGCTGGGCGCAGCGCCGATCCGCGAGCAGGTGATCCACTTCATCAACAAGAAGCTGCCTGGCGGCCTGCCCAAGAAGACGGCGCGGGCCTTGCTGGACATCGAAGACCGCGACTACGTGCCCATCATCCGCAATCCGGCGGCCACCACGGCCGAGACCGAGGCGGTGTTCTACTTTCCCGGTTGTGGCAGTGAGCGGCTGTTCAGCCAGGTGGGCCTGGCCACCCAGGCCATGCTGTGGCATGCGGGCGTGCAGACCGTGTTGCCGCCGGGCTACCTGTGTTGCGGTTACCCCCAGCGCGGCAGCGGGCAGTTCGACAAGGCCGAAAAGATCATCACCGACAACCGGGTGCTCTTCCACCGCGTGGCCAATACGCTGAACTACCTGGACATCAAGACCGTGGTGGTCAGCTGCGGCACCTGCTACGACCAGCTGCAGGGCTACAAGTTCGAAGAGATCTTTCCTGGCAGCCGCATCATCGACATCCACGAGTACCTGCTGGAGAAGGGCATCACCCTGCCCACGGCGCAGGACGGCAACGCGGCCGGCTACCTCTACCACGACCCTTGCCACAGCCCCATGAAGCTGCAGGAGCCGATGAAGACGGTCAAGGCCCTGGTGGGGCCCAATGTGCTCAAGAGCGAGCGCTGCTGTGGTGAAAGCGGCACTCTGGGCGTCACCCGGCCCGACATCAGCACCCAGGTGCGCTTTCGCAAGGAAGAAGAGCTGCGCGCCGATGAGGCGGCGCTGCGCGCCACCGGCTCGGTGGCCGCCGGGGCCAATGTCAAGATCCTCACCAGCTGCCCCAGCTGCCTGCAGGGCCTCAAGCGCTACGAAGACGACCTGAACAGCGGGCTTCTGGAAGCCGACTACATCGTGGTCGAGATGGCGCGCAAAATCCTGGGCGAAAACTGGCTGCCGGACTACGTGGCCAAGGCCAACAACGGCGGCATCGAACGCGTGCTGGTGTAGCCCACATCGCGTTGTGGCCATGCCAGGTGTCCAGGGGCGCCCGCTAAACTGGGCGCCTTCCCCGCACCCTGAAAAGCGCCCATGGCCGGCCTGGACCGCAACACCCCGCAACCCACCGCGCTCACGGTCCACCAGGCCTCACGCGTGCTGGAAGTGGCCTTTGACGACGGTGCCGCGTTCCGCATCCCGTTCGAACTGATGCGCGTGTACTCACCGTCGGCCGAGGTCCAGGGCCACGGCCCGGGCCAGGAAGTGCTGCAGACCGGCAAGCGCGAGGTCGGCATCGACGACATCCAGGCGGTGGGCCACTACGCCGTGCAACCGCGCTTCAGCGACGGCCATGACACGGGCATCTTCAGCTGGGACTACCTCTACAAGCTGGGCCGCGAACAAGCCGAGTTGTGGGCCAAATACGAGCAGCGACTGCAGGATGCTGGCATGAGCCGTGACGCACCCATGGTGGTCGCCGCTGCTGCGGGCGGCGCCTGCGGACATCACTGAAAACCCGTTGAAAACCCGCTGAAGACCAAGCTCATGGCGCAGACCCACTTCGGCTTCCAGAACGTCGACGAGAACGACAAGGCACGCCGTGTGCGCGGTGTTTTCGACAGCGTCGCGTCCAGGTACGACGTGATGAACGACGTGCTGTCCATGGGCCTGCACCGCGCCTGGAAGGCCTACACCGTGGCGGTGGCCAACGTGCAGCCGGGGCAGCGGGTACTGGACATCGCCGGCGGCACCGGCGACCTGGCGCGTGCCTTTGCCCAGCGCGCTGGCAAGGACGGCCGGGTGGTGCTGACCGACATCAACGAAGCCATGCTGCGCACCGGCCGCGACCGGCTGCTGGACGAAGGTTTGCTGCTGCCCACCGCTGCGTGTGACGCCGAACGTCTGCCCTTTGCCACCGCCACGTTCGACCTCGTCAGCGTGGCCTTCGGCCTGCGCAACATGACCCACAAGGACCTGGCGCTGGCCGAGATGAGCCGCGTGCTCAAGCCAGGCGGCCGGCTGCTGGTGCTGGAGTTCAGCAAGCCTGCGGCAGCTCTGCAGAAGCCTTACGACTGGTACTCCTTCAAGTTCATGCCGCTGATGGGCAAGCTCATCGCGGGCGACGCCGAAAGCTACCAGTACCTGGCCGAAAGCATCCGCATGCACCCGGACCAGGCCGCGCTCAAGGCGCTGATGCAGACGGCGGGCTTTGCCCACGTGGACGTGCACAACCTGGCCGCGGGCATCGTGGCACTGCATGTGGGGATCAAGTGCTGAACCGGCTGCGCCGCGGTGTCGCCCAGCGCTTTCTGCGCAGGCGCGCGGT
>JANOAQ010000080.1:0-3890 GCA_031411195.1 Burkholderiaceae bacterium
GAGGGCAAAGAAATTCGCGAATTCGATGGCCACCAATATGTCATGGAGCGGGCGTTGAATCCCGAAGTTGCGTTAGTTAAAGCGCAGAAGGCGGACAAGAGCGGCAATCTGGTATTTCGCCGTACGGCACGCAATTTCAATCCGGCCGCCGCCATGGCGGGTAAGACGACCATCGTCGAGGTGGAGCAATTAGTCGAGGTCGGCGAGATCGATCCCGACGACGTGCATTTGCCGGGGATATACGTGAGCCGCATTGTCGTTAACGCGCACCCTGAGAAGCGTATCGAGAAACGCACTATTACTGAAAAGAAGGCAGCTTAGTCATGGCCTGGACCCACGATCAAATGGCCGCCCGCGCGGCCAAGGAACTGCAAGACGGCTTTTATGTCAATCTGGGTATCGGCCTGCCCACGCTGGTGGCCAACTTTGTCGACCCGCGCATCGAGGTGTGGCTGCAAAGCGAGAACGGCATGCTGGGCATCGGCCCGTTTCCGACCGAAGACGAGGTCGATGCCGACCTCATCAACGCCGGCAAGCAGACGGTGACCACCATCCCCGGCAGCAGCATCTTCGGCAGCCACGACAGCTTTGCCATGATCCGCGGCGGCAAGATCAACCTCAGCATCCTGGGGGCGATGCAGGTCAGCGCCAAGGGCGACCTGGCCAACTGGATGATCCCCGGCAAGATGGTCAAGGGCATGGGCGGCGCCATGGACCTGGTCGCCGGCGTAGCCCGGGTGCTGGTGCTGATGGAGCATGTGGCCAAGAAGAAGGACGGCAGCATCGACCTGAAGATCCTGCCCGAATGCAACCTGCCGCTCACCGGCCTGGGCGTGGTCAACCGCATCATCACCGACCTGGCCGTGATCGACGTGACGCCTGCCGGCCTGAAGGTGGTGGAGCTTGCGCACGGTGTCAGTGCGGAAGAACTGCAGCAGAAAACTGGCGCGCCACTGCTGTTTTGAGCCCGATCGGCCTACCATCGCAGCTCTTGATGGAGGTGCTGCGATGCTGCTGACCGATCTTTTCGATGCCGCCCGCCATGAACCGCTGACTGGTGTGCCGTGGTCCGACGCGGCGGCCCAGGCAGCCATCGCGCGCATCGTGGCCAGTACCTTGGCCGAATACGAGCCCGGGCAGGGCTGGCTGACCCACCCGCTGGACGACCCCGAAACACCCGACGAGCGCGTCTGCCCGCTGTACCACGGCGCTGGCGGCGTGGTGCTGGCCTTGCGCTTTTTGGCGCAGCGGGGCGCGGCTGTCCACCTGCCCGACTTCACCCCGCTGGTGGCCGGGCTGTACACCCGCCACCACCCGCTGCTGGCCGATGCCCGCCACGGCAGCGCGTCGTGGTTGCTGGGCGATGTGGGCATCGACCTGCTGCACTGGACGCTGGCGCCCGAAGAGGCACTGCTGCAGCGTCTGCACGCCAGCATCCTGGGCAATCTGCACAACACCGCGAACGAGGCGCTGTGGGGCAACCCGGGCACCGTGCTGGGTGCGATTCATCTGGCTCAGACGACTGGCCAGCCGCGCTGGGCCAGCCTGGTGCGCCAGGCCGCCGATGCGCTGGAAGCCTCGCTGGTGTGGGACGAGGCCCTGGGCGCGTGGCTGTGGGTGCAAGACCTGTACGGCCGGCCGGGCCAGAAGCTGCTGGGCGCAGGCCATGGCTTCGTCGGCAATGTGTTTCCATTCTTGCGCGGAGCAGCCCTGCTGCCACCTGAGCAGGTGGACCGCATGCTGGCGCGTGCACTGCAAACCCTTCAGGCCACCGCCCAACGCGCAGAAGGCGCGGCCAACTGGGCGCCCAACGCGCACCCCGACCCCAGCCGCCCGCGCAAGATGTTGGTGCAAGATTGCCACGGCGCCCCCGGCGTGCTCTGCCGCCTGGCATCCGCGCCACGCACGCCCGAATGGGATCAGCTGCTGAGCGAAGCGGGTGAGCTGACCTGGCGCGCCGGCCCGCTGGCCAAGGGTGCATCCTTGTGCCACGGCACCGGCGGCAGTGCGCTGGCCTTGTTGAAGCTGTGGCGGCGCACAGGCGATGCTTTGTGGCGGGCGCGTGCCCGGGCGCTGGCCATGCACGCCGCCGGACAGGTGGAGCGGCACCGTGCCCAGTACGGCCAGGGCCGGCACTCGCTGTGGACGGGCGACCTCGGTGCAGCCTGCATCCTGCAGGCCTGCATCGAAGGCGACGACGCCTTCCCGTCGCTGGACAGCTTCTAGAGCCTCAGCGGCTGCGCGCCAGCGCGTGGGCGCACTCGGCCACCAGGGCCGGGCCCTGGTAGATCAGGCCGGTGTAGACCTGCACCAGGTCGGCCCCGGCGGTGATCTTGGCCACTGCATCGCGCCCCGACATCACGCCACCCACGCCGATGATGGGATAGCCCGGGCCCAGTGCCGCGCGCAGCAGGCGGATCACCCGGTTGCTGCCCTCGAACACCGGCCGCCCGCTCAGGCCGCCTGCCTCTTCGGCATGCTTCAGGCCTTGTACTACGTCACGGCTGATGGTGGTGTTGGTGGCGACCACGCCGTCGATGCCGTTGTGCTGCAGCGTGGCCGCGATCACCGCCACCTGGGCCTCGTCCAGGTCGGGCGCAATCTTGACGAACATCGGCACCTGCCGCTTGTGCTGCACCGCCAGCGCAGCGCGGCGCTGCTGCAGCGCGCCCAGCAGGGCGTCAAGCGCGGCGTCGCTTTGCAGCTCACGCAGGTTCTTGGTGTTGGGGCTGCTGATGTTGACGGTGACGTAGTCGGCATGCGGGTACACGCCGTCCAGGCCCAGCAGGTAGTCGTCGGCCGCGCGCTCGATCGGCGTGGCGGCGTTCTTGCCGATGTTCAACCCCAGGATGCCGCCCGCCGCGCGAAAGCTGCGCGCTCGCTGCACATTGGCCAGGAAAGCGGCCAGCCCTTCGTTGTTGAAGCCCAGGCGGTTGATCAGCGCCTGCTGCTCGGGCAGGCGGAACATGCGCGGCTTGGGGTTGCCCGGCTGACCCTTGGGCGTGACGGTGCCCACCTCGATGAATCCGAAGCCCATGGCGCCCAGGCCATCGATGCAGCGGCCATTCTTGTCCAGGCCGGCGGCCAGGCCGATGCGGTTGGGAAACTTCAGGCCCGCCACCGTCACCACATCGGCCACCCGCGCCTGTGCCCACAGGCATTGCAAGGGCGTGTTCTGCAGCGTGGCGATGGATTCGAGTGTGAGCTCGTGCGCACGCTCGGGATCGAGGCCGAAGAGGAAGGGGCGGGTGAGGGCGTAGGGGACAAAAGCCATAATTGAGGATTGTCCCAGACCCCACACCCGACCCCCTGTCGGCCCCGGCCGAACCCAGCACACCATGACCCAGGATGAACTCAAGGCCCTCGTCGGCCAGGCTGCCTTGCAGTACGTGGTGCCCGGCACCGTGGTGGGCGTGGGCACCGGCTCCACCGTCAACTGTTTCATCGATGCGCTGGCCACCATCAAGCACACCATCACCGGCGCGGTGAGCAGCAGCGTCAAGAGCACCGAGCGCTTGCAGGCGCATGGCATCACCGTGCTCGACGCCAACCAGATCGAGCGCATCCCTGTCTACATCGATGGCGCCGACGAGATCGATCACGCGGGCTTCATGGTCAAGGGCGGTGGTGCGGCGCTCACGCGCGAGAAGATCGTGGCCGACCTGGCCGAGCGCTTTGTCTGCATTGCCGACGAGAGCAAGCTGGTGCCGATGATGGGCCGATTTCCGCTGCCGGTGGAGGTGATCCCCATGGCCGCCGCCCAGGTGGCGCGGCGCTTCGCGGCGGCCTACGGTGGCCAGGCCATCGTGCGTGCGGGCAGACATGGAAACATCAGCACCGACAACGGCAACCTCATCCTCGATGTGCGGGGCCTGCAGATCACCGACCCG
>JANOAQ010000081.1:0-2735 GCA_031411195.1 Burkholderiaceae bacterium
GGCCACCGCGAACACCGCCATATCGGCCAGATGCTGTGGCAATTCTTGCCGCAGCCTGTCGAACTCCTGCGCGGTCAGCGACCGCACCCGGCCTTCGGCTTCCTGGAACAGCTTGAACTTCGGCACCCGCTCGCTCCATTCCCATTCGTCGCAAGCACGCCTGAGGATGGCGCGGATCAGCGCCAAATAACGGTTGGTGGTCCCGGCCGTGCCGATCTTTTCGCGGACGTACTTGATGCGGTCGATCAGCGTTCGGTCTATCTCGTCGAGGTGCTTTTCTCCCAGGTAGTCATCGAGCCAGCGAAGCTTTGCCTTGTCATCTTCGTGTGTGGCCTTGTGCTTCGTTTCCAAGAGCCAACGCACGACCGCCTCTTCCCAGGTGTGACGAGGCTTCACGCCGAGCCGTTCTTGCTCCCATCGGGCAGCCGCTAGTGTAGGAAACCATAAATAACAATACATGTATAGACTGGCAACACTTCCACTACTCTTGAGGAGTGCTTGCCATGCTGCAAACAGAATTGCGCCTGTCAACAGTCGACCGTATTGCCGCCACTGCCGTGCGTGCCAAGGGTGTCTGCTCAGCGCGTGAAGTCAATCGAGCACACATCTTGTTGGCGTTGGACCAGCGGATTCCAGAATCGCAAATCATGGCGGTGCTGGGCGTAGGGCGGATGATGGTTTGGCGCACCCGTGCCGCGTACCTCGATGGTGGCCTGGACTTGGCACTTCGCGACTTGCAACGGTCAGGGCGCCCACCCAAATACGACACCGAGACCGAAGCGCGGGTCGCGGCCCTGGCCTGCACAGCTGCACCTACGGGCAGCACGCGGTGGACGCTGGAGCGGCTGCACGAGGCCATCCGCGAGGAGCCGGGATTGAGCGCAATCAGCCGCGAGACCGTTCGCCGGCTGCTAAAAAAAACTGCCTCAAACCGTGGCGCAAGGTAATGTGGTGCATTGCGGCGCTGACCGAGGAGTATCGCAAGCGCATGTACCACCTGCTCGCGTTGTACGCGCGACCGCTGCGCAGCGACGAACCCGTCGTGTGCATCGACGAAAAGAGCTTGCAGCTTTTGGCCCACAGCCGCACACCGATGCCGATGAAGCCTGGGCGCCTGCGCAAGGAGGACTACGAGTACGTGCGTCGCGGCACATGCAACCTGTTCGTGGCTGTCGAACCCAAAGCGGGTAAGCGGAACGTTGTCGTCACCGACCGGCGCGGCAAGTCCGACTTTGTCGCCTTCGTGCAGCGCCTGCTCGCGACGACCTACAAATCGGCCCGGCGTTTGCACTTGGTGCTGGACAATCTGAACACCCACTTCGAGAAGAGCTTCATCGACGTCCTCGGATCGCGACAGGCCGCCAAGCTGCTGCGCCGGGTGCGGTTTCACTACACGCCCAAGCACGCAAGTTGGTTGAACATGGCGGAGATCGAAATCGGAGTCCTTACGAAGCAGTGCCTGAACACCAGAGTCGACACACGTGATGTACTTCAACGAAACGTCACGGCATGGGAGCAGCGACGAAACGAGCAGGGAAGGCCGATCATCTGGAGCTTTACTCGACAGAAGGCCGACGCGAAGCTCAGGCGGCACTATGTATCGTAACTTATAATTCATGACACTAGTTGCTCTCGGGGTGGCTGGGCACGAAGTTCCCCGGCGTCAATCTTTTCGGTCACGAGGCCGGGCATCTGAGGTGGCTGCTGACAGGCCAGCAGGGCAACCCGCACTTCGGCGCGCTGCACCTGTTGAGCTTCGCCTTCCTGTTCGCGGGGTTCACGCTGCTGTCGAACGCCTGGCACGTGCTGTATCACGCGCAGCGCCGACACCAACTGGCTACGGCCGGGCCCTACCGGCGCGTACGCCACCCGCAGTACATCGGCTTCGTGGCCATCATGTTCGGCTTCCTGCTGCAGTGGCCGACCCTGTTGACTCTGGCGATGTTCCCAGTGCTGGTGGTGATGTACGTGCGACTGGCCATCGCCGAGGAACGAGACTCGGAAGCCGAGTTCGGCGACGCCTGGCGTGCTTACGCGTCAGTGACACCGCGGTTCGTCCCGCGCCTCGCAAAAGCTGACCGTGCACGGCCGGTCAACAGCCACTGACCGGACGACGAAGGGGGCGGAACTCGCCTCCGGTCTGGGCGCCATCGCCCTCGGCGCTGGCTTGGCGCTCTTGCTGCCCGAAGCGCTCCGGGCCTACGCGATGCCTCTGTTGGTCGGGGGCGTTTTGGTCCACGGCGCCGGCATGACCCTGAAGTACCGGCTCGAGAGCCGGGACGGCTCGCCGCTGTGGTGGGAGCGAGTACTGTTCTGGCTCTGTTGGGCTTGCCTGGCAGCCCTTCTCGTCTGGATTGTTGTCGGCCTGGCCTATCGATGACGCACCGCTTGACTTTCCCATCATGGGAAGGTCGAAACTGCAATCAGGAACAGGAGAGCGCCATGCAGACCAGCACCGGAACCAGCAAGGCCCACATCCATCACGTGCACCATGGCCAGCACGTGATGCCTGACGGTTCGGTCATGGACGGGGCCCTTCACGACCACCGCCATCACGCGCATGCGCCTGCGGCGGCGAAGCCTGCTCCCAAGGGCGATCAGAGCCAGGTCGAGTACACCTGCCCGATGCACCCCCAGGTGCGCCAGATGGGCCCCGGCAGCTGCCCGATCTGCGGCATGGCGCTGGAGCCGGTTCTGGCGACCGCCGACCAAGGAGAGAGCCCCGAACTGCGCGA
>JANOAQ010000082.1:0-9207 GCA_031411195.1 Burkholderiaceae bacterium
CTTTTGATGCCCAGGCCCAGGCCGTGGCCGACGATTTCCAGCGCCTGCTGCTGGTCGATGGGGTGCTCACAGGTTATGCCTCGTTCAACCAGGGCCAGGTGCAGGCTTACCTGCTGCACCCACGCGATGCGCGCACCGGCATCCACTTCAGCGCGCTGGCCATGGTGCATGCCATCGCTGACGAGCTGTTCAGCCCAGCCCAGGCGCTGGACCATGCCACGCTGATCGAGCGTGAGCTGATGGGCCCCGACGGCCTGCGCCTGTTCGACCGGCCGCTGCGCTACACCGGCGGCACGATGGCGTTGTTTCAGCGCGGTGAGAGCGCCAGCTACTTCGGCCGCGAGATCGGCCTGATGTACACCCATGCCCACCTGCGCTGGGCCGAAGCGCTGGCCCGCCTGGGCCGTGCCGATGCCCTGCTGCAGGCCCTGGGCCTGGCAAACCCGATCGGTCTGGACACCCTGCTGCCCCAAGCTGCGCCGCGCCAACGCAACTGCTACCACTCCAGCTCGGATGCCGCCTTTGCCGACCGCGACCAGGCCCTGCAGCACTACGACCGCGTGCGCCGCGGCGAGGTGGCGCTGGAGGGCGGCTGGCGCATCTACAGCAGCGGTGCGGGCATTGCATACCGGCTGGTGGTGCAGCACCTGCTGGGCCTGAACCAGCAGCAGCACCGGCTGGGCATCGACCCGGTGCTGAGCCCGGCGCTTGACGGCCTGGTGGTGCACCTGCCGCTGTACGGTCAGCGCATGACGGTGAGCTACCGCGTCGGGCCGCTGGGCCATGGGCCGGTCGCGGTGACGTTGGACGGGCAGCCGCTGGCGCTGCTGCCGGGCCACAACCGCTACCGCCGCCCCGGCGTGTGGGTGGCGGCCGAGCCGCTGCGTCAGCGGCTGGCCGAGGGCACCGCCGAGCTCTGCATCACCCTGGGTTGACAGGTTGAGGGTGGCTGGCGCCAGCGCGGCCAGAATGGCCGCTTCACCACCTGCCGAGCCCACCCCCATGCAAGCCGCCTTCTACGAACGCACCGGCCCCGCTGCCGAAGTACTGCAACTGGCTGAACTGCCCGAGCCCCAGCCCGGCCCGGGTGAACTGCGGGTGCGCCTGCGCTGGTCGGGCATCAACCCCTCGGATGTGAAGAGCCGGGCCGGCCTGCGCAGCAGCGCCATGCCCTTTGCGCGCGTGGTGCCGCACAGCGACGGCATGGGTGTGGTCGATGCCGTGGGCGAGGGCGTGCCCACCGCCCGCATCGGCCAGCGGGTATGGGTGTGGAACGCGGCCTGGGGCCGGCCCTGGGGCACGGCGGCTCAGGCCATCGTGCTGCCACAGGCCCAGGCCGTGCCGCTGCCCGACAACGTGGCCGACGAGGTGGGTGCCTGCCTGGGCATCCCCGCGCTCACCGCCTTGCACGCGGTGCTGATGCCCGCCAGTGGCGGTGGTGGCGCAGGCCCCAGCGTGGCTGGCCAGCGTGTGCTGGTCACCGGCGGCGCGGGTGCCGTGGGCCACTACGCGGTGCAGTTTGCGCGGCTGCTGGGCGCTGCCCAGGTGATCGCCACCACCAGCACGCCTGAAAAAGCGGCCATCGCCCGGGCCGCCGGTGCCGATGCCACCGTGGACTACCGCCAAAGCGATGCAGCGGCCCAGGTGCGCGCCGCCACCGGTGGCCACGGCATCGACCGTGTGATCGACATGGACATCGCTGCCAACGCCGCCCTGGCGCTGGAAGTGCTGCAGCCGGGTGGCGATTTTGTGGTCTATGGCAGCGGCGCCTCGCCGTTCTCGCTGCCCTTCTTCCCGCTGATCGCGAAGAACCTGAACCTGCGCTGCTTCATCGTCTACCACTTGGCGGCTGCCGATCGCCAGCGCGCCGAGGCCACGCTCGACACCTTGCTGCGCCGCGGTGGGCTGCAGCACCAGATTGCGGCGCGCCTGGCGCTGCGCGACATCGTGGCCGGCCACCAACTGGTCGAGCAGGGCAAGTCCGTCGGCAATGTGGTGCTGAAGGTCGATTGATTTCCTGCCAGCCCGCCTTCGCCAGTTCAATCTGGCAAAACCGCTGAATCTGTGGCTTTTAACGTCCCGCTTTTTTGGTCGGTCCCGCACAATCGGGCTTCGGGGCTGGCGGTCGTCGTCCAAGGCTGTCAGCCAGTGCCCACCCAAGATGAGACCCGTGGCGCTGCGGTTCGGCGCCTTCGCTGCCATGCGATCAGAGGCGGTTCAATCAGCACTCGAGGGCTTGACGGCCCATGTCTGCGTGCTCGACGAGCACGGCAGCATCGTGGCGGTCAACGACGCCTGGCGCAAGTTCGCCCAAGCCAACGGGGCTGAAGGTGCGGCGGTGCTCGAAGGCAGCAACTACCTGCACGCCTGCCAGGCCGCAGACGCCTACTTTCCCCTGGCCGAGCGCGCCGATGTGGCCACCTTTGCCAGCCAATTGCGCGAGGTGCTGGCCGGGCGCAGCCAGGGCTTCCAGCTGGAGTACACCTGCCATTCGCCGGCAGAGCGGCGCTGGTACCTGGCGCGCGTGATGCGCATCGAAGGCAGCCAGCCGCCCCGCATTGTGGTGGCGCATGACAACGTCACATCGCTGAAGCTGGCTCAGGAAGCCCTGCGCGAGCGCGAAATGCTGCTGCTCGACCTCACCGCGTCGATCCCGGGCGCCATGTTCCGCCTGGTCAACGGGGCCGATGGCGGCTGGCGCTTCGTCTACTTCAGCCCTGGCATCGAGGCCTTGTTTGAAGCCACCCCGGAGCAGGTGTATGGCGACATCCGCCTGCTGGGTGGCTTCATCCTGCCGGCTGACCGACCTGCCCATGACCAGAGCATCCGTGATGCCGTGGTGGCCAACCGACACTGGGAGCATGAGTACCGCATCGTCACGCCCAGCGGCGTGCTCAAGTGGGTGCATGCCAAGGCCAGCCCCAAGCCGGGTGCGGATGGTGAAACGGTGTGGACCGGCATGCTGACCGATGTGTCCGAGCGCAAGCACATGGAGGCGGTGATCCGGGCCAGCGAGTCGCGCTACCGCATGCTGTTCGAGACCGTGCCGCAGGGCGTGGTCTTCCAGGACGCGTCCGGGCGCATCACCTCGGCCAACCCGGCGGCTGAACGCATCCTGGGTTTGACCCTGGCGCAGATGCAGGGCCGCACCTCGATCGACGCGCGCTGGCGTGCGGTGCGGGAGGACGGATCCGACTATCCCGGAGACCAGCACCCTGCCATGCAGGCCCTGCGCACCGGCCAACCGATTCAAGGCGTGCGCATGGGCGTGCACGTGCCCGACCGGGGCCAGGTATGGCTGCAGGTCAGTGCCATCCCGCTCTACCGCAACGGCGTGATTGACGAGGTGTACGCCAGCTTCGAGGACATCTCCGAGCGCGTGCGCCTGGACCGTGAGCCGCACCTGCAGGCCACCACCGACTTCCTCACCGGCGCGGCCAACCGGCGCCGGCTGATGGAGCGGCTGCAGATCGAGGTCGACCGGGTGCAACGCCATCCGGACCTGCGCTGCAGCGTGTTGTCGATCGACCTCGACCTGTTCAAGCGTGTCAACGACAGCCGAGGCCATGCCGCCGGTGATGCCGTGCTGCGCCATGTCGCCCAGCTCATGCAATGGTGCACGCGCCAAAACGACCTGGTGGCGCGCAGCGGCGGCGAGGAGTTCACCCTGCTGTTGCCCGACACCGACAGCCCCGAGGCCCTGGCGCTGGCCGAGCGGCTGCGCGCGCGCATCGCCGCCGATTCGGTGCAGGTGCTGGGGCAGGCGGTGCCGCAGACGGTGAGCATCGGCATCGGCCTGATCGCCGCCACCGACACCACGCCCGATCCTGTGCTGGCCCGCGCCGATGCGGCCTTGTACGAGGCCAAGAATGCCGGCCGCAACACCGTGCGGCTGGCCGGGACGGGCTGAACCTCACCCGTCTGCTGCGTGCTGGCTGCGCGCTGGCTGCGCGCCGGCCGGCCGCCTCGCCACCGCTACAAGTGGCGCGCGCCTTGCCAGAAGCTGCACAGCAGGTCCATGCCGGCCGAGGGGTCGTCGCCAGCGCCGGCCGCCTGCTGTTGCCGTGTCCAGCGGGCGGCCGACAGTGCCAGCATGTCCGACGCGGTGGCCTGCGCCGAGCCCATGTCGAAACCCTCGAAACGGCGCCGCAGGATGGGCTCGTCGAGGATCTCGACCAAGCCGCTGTGCTGGCGGCTGGCGCGGATGCGCTGGTAGGTGCTTGAAACCGCCGCTGCCGGCCCTTCGAAACACTGCATGAAACTCTCATCGTGGTGCAGCAGCACGCCGGTGATGCCGTTTTCGGCATTGCGTCGCCGCGCGTCGGCCAGAATGAACTCCAGGTCGGTCACGCCCAGGTTGGGCGCGGCGCTCGACACATAGACAATCGTCCTGAGGTTCGTCATGGGGGGTCGTGTCGCCAGCCGGTTATCGGCCAAATCGGCCAAACCGGCCGAGTCCTTGATCCTACGCTTCGCCCCAGACCGGTGCCTTCGCGCTGGCGCGCTTCTTGATGCAGGTCTGCCCATGTCCCGCCCACCCACCGCCGCCCGCACCCCGCCCCAGCAGGTGCTCACCTTCCGGCGCGACTACAACAGCTGGGTCGCGCGCGAGACGCTGGAGGACTACGCGCTGCGCTTCACGCCGCGCACCTTCCGCAAGTGGAGCGAATGGCGGGTGGCCAACACCGCGTTCGGCGCCGCGTCCTTCCTGATCCTGGAAGCCGTGGGCGCCACGCTGCTGGTGCAGCACGGTTTCGTCAACGCCGCACTCGCCATCCTGGCCACCGGGATGATCATCTTCCTGGCCGGCCTGCCGATCAGCGTCTACGCCGCCCGCCACGGCGTCGACATGGATTTGCTCACCCGCGGCGCGGGCTTCGGCTACCTGGGCTCGACCATCACGTCCCTCATCTACGCCAGCTTCACCTTCATCTTCTTCGCGCTCGAAGCCGCGGTGATGGCCTACGCGCTGGAGCTGGCCTTCGACATCCCGCCCGCCTGGGGCTACGGCATCTGCGTGCTGGTGGTGATCCCGCTGGTCACCCACGGTGTCACCGCCATCAGCCGGCTGCAGGTCTGGACGCAGCCGTTGTGGCTGGCGATGCTGGTGTTTCCACTGGCCTTCGTGCTGATCAAGCGCCCCGATGAACTGATCGGCCTGACCGGTTTTGCCGGCAGCGCCGGCCAGGGGCCGGGCTTCCACCTGATGGGCTTCGGCGCCGCGCTGACGGTGGGCATCGCGCTGATCACCCAGATGGGCGAGCAGGCCGACTACCTGCGTTTCATGCCCGAGAAGAAGCCCGGCCACGCGCTGCGCTGGTGGGCCGCCACGCTGCTGGGCGGGCCGGGCTGGGTGGTCATCGGCGTGCTGAAGATGCTGGCCGGCGTGCTGCTGTGCTACCTGGCGCTGAGCCACATGGTGCCGCCCGAGCGCGCGGTCGACCCCAACCAGATGTACCTGGCGGCCTGGGAATACGTGTTCCCGCACTACGGCTGGGCGGTGGCGGCCACCGCGCTGTTCGTGGTCATCAGCCAGCTCAAGATCAACGTCACCAACGCCTATGCCGGCTCGCTGGCCTGGAGCAACTTCTTCTCGCGCCTGACCCACAGCCACCCCGGCCGGGTGGTCTGGGTGGTGTTCAACACCCTGATCGCGCTGGTGCTGATGGAGCTGAACGTGTTCCAGGCGCTCAGCCACATCCTGGGGCTGTACAGCAACATCGCCATCGCCTGGATCATGGCGGTGGTGGCCGACCTGGTCATCAACAAGCCGCTGGGCCTGAGCCCGCCCGGCATCGAGTTCCGCCGCGCCCACCTGTACGACGTCAACCCGGTCGGCGTGGGCGCCATGGGGGTGGCGTCGGTGCTCAGCGTGGCGGCGCACCTGGGCGCGTTCGGGCCGATGGCGCAGGCCTTCTCGGCGATGATCGCGCTGGTCACCGCGATGGTGGTGTCGCCGCTGATCGCCTGGGCCACCGGCGGGCGCTACTACCTGGCGCGGCGCACCCAGGCCGCGCGGGCGGTGGCGGCGGCCGATGTGGCGGCGCACGGCGCCTACCTGGGCAAGCACCTGGTCGCCGACCGTTCCGCCCACGATTCAGGCCGCCATGCGCTGCGCCGCTGCACCATCTGCGAACGCGATTACGAACCCGAGGACATGGCCGCCTGCCCGGCCTACGGCGGCCTGATCTGCTCGCTGTGTTGCACGCTCGACGCCCGCTGCGACGACCTGTGCAAGCCCCAGGCGCGGCTGTCATCGCAATGGCTGCGCCTGCTGCAGCGCCTGCTGCCGGCGCGCATGTCGCCCCACCTGGAAAGTGGTCTGGCCACCTACCTGCTGCTGATGTGCGGTGTGGTGCCGCTGCTGGCGATGCTGTTTGGCGGGTTGTACGCGCTGGGCCTGCGCTCGCTCAGCAGCTTGGACGCCATCAGCGCCGCTGCGGTGGCGCCGCTGCTGCGCGCCGGTTTCGGCCAGGCCTTTGCGGTGCTGTTGATGATTGCCGGCATGGTGGCCTGGTGGGCGGTGCTGGCGCGGCGCAGCCGGCAGCTTGCACAAGAAGAAGCGCGCCGCCAGACCCAGGCCATGAACGAGCAGGCCACTGCACTGCAGGCCCAGGCTGCGGCCTTGCAGAACGAGGTTGAATCGCACCAGCGCACCGATGCCCAGTTGCAACAGGCTTTAGGCCAGGCCGATGCCGCCAACCAGGCCAAGAGCCGCTACATCACCGCCATCAGCCACGAACTGCGCACGCCGCTGAACAGCATCCTGGGCTATGCCCAGTTGCTGGAAGACGACCCCGCCATCCCACCCCAGCGGCGCGGCGCGGTGCAGGTGATCCGCCGGGGGGGCGACCACCTGCTGAGCCTGATTGAAGGCACGCTGGACATCGCCCGCATCGAAAGTGGCCGCCTTGCCTTGGCGTTGAGCCCGATGCACTTCGCCGAAGGCATGGACGAGTTGGCCCGCTTGTTCGAGCCGCAGGCCGCCGAGCGTGGCTTGCGCTTCGTGCACACCCGCACCGGCACCTTGCCCGAGCTGGTACGTGCCGACGAGAAGCGCTTGCGCCAGATCCTGATCAACCTGCTGGGCAATGCGGTGAAGTTCACCCGTGCGGGCCAGGTCAGTTTTCGGGTGGACTACGCCCGTGAGATGGCCCGCTTCGAGATCGAGGACACCGGCCCCGGCATGGGCCCTGTCGAGCTGGCCCAGGTCTTTGAGCCGTTTGTGCGCGGCACCGCTGCCGGCGGCAACGCCACTACCGGCACCGGCTTGGGCCTGACCATCGCCCGCATGCTCACCGGCCTGATGGGCGGCGAGCTCACCGTGCGCAGCACACCCGGCGTCGGCAGTTGCTTCACCGTCAAGCTCTACCTGCCTGAACTGCAGGCCCGCGCCAGCCAGCGTGAACGGCCCGATGCCCGGCGCCACACCGGCTACCTGGGCCCGCGCCGGCGCCTGCTGGTCGTCGACAACGAAGAAGCCGACCGTCGCCTGCTGGCCGACCGGCTGGCGCCGCTGGGCTTCGAGCTGCTGCAGGCCGCGTCGGGCGAGGCCGCGCTGACGCTGCTGGCACACGAGTCGGTGGACGCCATCCTCCTGGACCTGGCCATGCCCGGCATCGATGGCTGGACGACGCTGAGCCGTCTGCGCGGCGAAGGCCTGAGCGCCGCGCCAGCGGCCATCGTCTCGGCCAATGCCTTCGACAAGGGCCTGGACAACGACCTGGGCATCACGCCGGCCGACTTCCTCGTCAAGCCCGTGCGCATGGCCGAGTTGCTGGGCTGGCTGCAGCGCTGCCTGGCCCTGCAGTGGGTGGACAGCCCCAGCGATTCCAGCGCCCCCGATCCGGCAGCACCCGCCCTGGTGCCGCCGCCGACCGAGGCCCTGCGGGCGCTGGACGAACTGGTGCGCCTGGGCTACCTGCGCGGCATCCAGAAGAAGCTCGACGCCCTGCAGCTGGAACACCCGGCCAGCGCTGCATGGCTGGATCGCCAGCACGCCCTGGCGCGGGCCTTCCAGCTCGACACCATGGCCCACATGATCCAGGCCGCCTTGCCGGTGGCCGACACTCCACCGTTGCCCAAGCCCCTGCCTGATGCCGCATGATGCCGCCTGACGACCTGCCGCCCCTTTCACCACCCGCCCCGCTGGCCCAGGCCACCGGCGAGTTGGTGTTGATCGTCGACGACGTGCCCGACAACCTGTCGCTGCTGCACGATGCACTCGACGAAGCCGGCTACACCGTGCTGGTGGCCACCGACGGCCCCAGCGCCCTGGCCCGTGCCCGCCAGGCGCGGCCAGCCATCGTGCTGCTGGACGCGATGATGCCGGGCATGGACGGCTTTGAAGTGGCGCGCCAGCTCAAGGCCGCCCCCGAAACCGCCGCCATCCCCATCGTCTTCATGACGGCGCTGACCGAGACCGAGCACGTGGTGGCCGCCTTTGCCGCCGGTGGCGTCGACTACGTCACCAAGCCGTTGCAGCCGCGCGAGGTACTGGCCCGCATGGCAGCGCACACCCACACCGCGCGGGTGCAGCGCCAGGCCCGAAATGCGCTGGATGCCTTTGGCCACGCCACCTTGGTGGTGCGCGCCAGCGATGGCCGCCTGCTGTGGCAGACGGCACTGGCGCGCAGCCTGCTGCGCGACTATTTCGGCAGCGAAGGCAGCGCCGCACCGGTGCCGTTGATCGACTGGTTGCGCCGCCAGGCCGATGCGCTGGCAAGGGGCGAAGAACCCCAGGTTCTGGTGTGCGGCCGCGGTGGCCGCCGCCTTACCCTGGCCCTGCACGCCATGAGCGGCGAGGCACCCTCTGACGCTTCGGTGGACGACGGTGAGGACGACGAATCCGAGTGGCTCATCGTGGCCAGCGAGGTGGACGACGCGGCCGTGCTCGGTGCCATGGTGCAGGCGTTTCGCCTGACCGCGCGCGAGGCCGAGGTGCTGTATTGGGTTGCCAAGGGCAAGACCAACCGCGATGTGGGCGACATCCTGGGCGCCAGCCCGCGCACGGTCACCAAGCACATGGAGCACATCCTGCCCAAGCTGGGCGTCGAGACACGCACGGCGGCCGCCAACCTGGTGCTGGGCCACCTGGGCAAGCTGGGCCGGCGGCCGTTGTAGCGCCCGCCCTGGTGCCAGGTTCAGGCGCCGGCGGTCAGACCGCCACCTTGTCCAGTTCGGCCATGGCGTGGGCCAGCCACATCT
>JANOAQ010000083.1:0-2096 GCA_031411195.1 Burkholderiaceae bacterium
CGGCGCGCGCGGCATCGGCCACCGAGGCCGGGTTGGAATAGGCGAATGCTTGCATGTGATCGGTCTCCGGGCGGATCAGCGGGCGGCTGCCTGGGCAGCCTTGCGCGCAGTGTAGGCCGTGCCCGTGTGGCGCACAGCCACGGGGAAATGCAGCGCACAGCCACGGGGAACGCCGGCTTGGCCCAGGGGCCGTATGCTGCGCGTCTCATCCGGGAAGGTGCGGCGTCCACAGGCCTGCGCAGACCGGTCGACTCCAGCGCCCAGCCACCTCGCCAACGCACCACCCATCTGCCATGGACAACGTCGATCTCAATGTGCTGCGCCAATGCACCCAGTGGCTGGCCAGTGGCCACCGTGTGGTGCTGGGCACCATCACCCGCACCTGGGGGTCGGCGCCGCGCCCACCGGGCAGCAGCGAGGCCATCCGCGACGACGGCCTGGTGGCCGGCAGCGTGTCGGGCGGCTGCATCGAAGACGACCTGGTGGACAAGGCGCGTGAAGGGGCGCTCACCACCGGCCTGCCGCAGGTGGTGCGCTACGGCATCGATGCCGACACCGCGCAGCGCTTCGGCCTGCCCTGCGGCGGCCTGATCGAGCTGGTGCTGGAGCCCGTTCAAGCGATCACCCAGTTGGATGAACTGATGGTCCGCCTGTCGCGTGGCGATCGCGTTAGGCGTGTGTTGACGATCGCCACCGGCGCGGTGGCGCTGCAGCCTGCCACTGAAGCCGATGAGCTGGAACTGACCGACACCACGCTGACGACCCACCACGGCCCGCGCTGGCGCCTGCTGCTCATCGGTGCCGGCCAGATGACGCAGTACCTGGCGCAGATGGCCACCGCGCTGGACTACCAGGTGATCGTGTGCGACCCGCGCGAGGAATACGCCACCGGTTTCGAGGTGCCTGGCGCCACGCTGCTGCGCACCATGCCCGACGACACCGTGGTGGCACTCAAGCCCGACGGCCACATGGCCATCATCGCGTTGACGCACGACCCCAAGATGGACGATCTGGCGCTGATGGAAGCGGTGGCCAGCCCGGCCTTCTATGTGGGCGCCATCGGCTCGCGTGTCAACCAGGCCAAGCGCAAGGAGCGCCTGAAAGAGCATTTCGGCATCACCGATGCGCAACTGGCCCGCATCCACGGCCCGGTGGGCATCAAGAACGGCGCGCGCACGCCGCCGGAGATCGCCATCAGCATCCTGGCCGAGCTGACCGCCGTGCGCTACGGCTACCGCATCCCAGAACCCGTGGTGCTCAAGCCGCAGGCGGTGGTCGAGGCCGGCTGCGCCGCAAGTTGACGGCGGGTTGAGGGCAGGCCGCCAACACGGCGCGCGTTGTGCCGCCTGGGGTACAACCGCGCATGTCCGATGAAAACCAGATCCTGATCCCGCCTTCGTTCGAAGCGGTGCACCGCGATGCGCGAGGCCGCCTGCAACTGCCCCGCGAGGCCTTTCGCGAGCGCTACGAACTGTGTGAAGACCTGGCCCAGATGCTGGTGGAGCGCAGCCAGACGATCCAGTTCGACCAGGGTGCGTCGGAAGACGTGATCCTGGAGCGCACCGAGCAGGGCCTGGCAGCCGTTGGCTCGGGCTTCAGCCCGCCTGAAGCGGCGTGGGTGACCACCCGCCTGGCCGAGCTGCTGGACTGGCCCTGGCACGCCCGGCCCCGGCCGCCCGATGCCGCCGCCTGAACAGGCCACGGCGGATTGGCATAGCATCAACGGCAACTGCCGACCGGAGACTCCTGATGCACCCCATGCAATACCCCCTGCAAGCCGCCAAGGACGACAAACCCGTCAGCGCCACGCCTGACAAGGACGACAGCAAGCTGGAAGAACAGCTGTCGTTCAAATCACGCTATGTGCTGATCTTCGGGGAGATCGACGACAAGCTGGCGCAGGCCACCTGCCGGCGCCTGCTGGCGCTGTCGGAGGCCTCGGACGCGCCGATCACAGTGCTGATCTCGTCGCCCGGCGGCCATGTCGAATCGGGCGATGCGATCCACGACATGATGCGTTTTGTGCGCGCACCGGTCACCGTCGTGGGCTCGGGCTGGGTGGCCAGCGCGGGTGTGCACATCTTCCTGGCGCCGCC
>JANOAQ010000084.1:0-3973 GCA_031411195.1 Burkholderiaceae bacterium
GCCCGAAATCTTGGCCGGCGGCAGCTCGCCGAAGTTGTTCTCTTGGCTGTGCTGGCCAGCGGCCAGCGGGATCGTGGCGATCTGGTCGTTGCTGACCACGCCGCCGGTGGTGCCAGCGGTGTCCTTGCCGTCCAGGTAGCCCGCAGGCTGCGTCTCGACCACCTGGTAGCTGCCCGGGCGCAGGCCCAGAAACTCGTAGTAGCCAGCAGCGTTGGTCGTCGTGCTCGCGGTGACTGGGTTGCCCAGGTCATCGGTGCCCGTCAGCGTGATGGTCACACCGGCAATGGCCGGCTCGGCGTTGCGCACACCGTCGTTGCCCACGTCTTCATAGACGTAGCCGGAGATCTTTGCAGGCGGCAGTTCGCCGAAGTTGTTCTCTTGGCTGTGCTGGCCAGCGGCCAACGGGATCGTGGCGATCTGGTCGTTGCTAACCACACCACCGGTGGTGCCAGCGGTGTCCTTGCCGTCCAGGTAACCGGCCGGCTGGGTTTCGGCCACTTGATAGGTGCCCGCCTTCAGGCCGGCAAACTCGTAGTAACCGCTGGCGTTCGTGGTGGTAGAGAGCGTGACAGCGGCACCCAGGTAGTCGGTGCCGGTCAAAGTGACCGTCACGCCACCAATGGCCGGCTCGCTGTTGCGCACGCCGTCGTTGCCCACGTCTTCATAGACGTAGCCCGAGATCTTGGCCAGGGGCTTGTCAACCAAGCCGGCGTCGATGGTCTGGTTGGATTCACCTGAGGCGAGCGTGACAATCTGGCTGAAGCCCGAAGAGACATTGGCATCACTGTCGATGGCATCGGTGGTGTTGCTGTTGGCATTGGCGGCCGTGAAGTCGTAAGTCGGCGCGATGAACCTGACTTGGTAGTTGCCTGCAGCCAATCCGGCAAATTGGTAGAAGCCATGTTCGACCGCAGCGGTGCTGAAGTCGTCGCCCGTCACTGTGCTGGCCAGCTTCAGGCCGTTGCCGTCGTACAGCTCGACGATCACGTTGTCGACGCCCGCTTCGCCAGCGTCCTGAACGCCGTCAGCGTCGGAGTCGAACCAGACAAAGTTGCCGAGCTTGCCCTTCTGCAGTTGGACAATCAACGGCTGATCATTGCCGGCCGGGTCAATGATGGCCGTGAAATACGCGTCGGTCGGCAGCACGCCGTGCCCACTGTCCACCGCCGCCTGCGACGCCGACAACAGGAAGCTGACATCCGTCGTGGTGAGCACATTGCGGTTGTTGTCGTTCAGGAACAGTGTCGAGCCCGTGCCGTTGATCTGCGCGTCGGAGAACCCCAGGATCTTCCAGATGGCCAGCTGCACTTCGCCATAGTTGAACTGCCCTGCGTACTTGCTGTCTGCGGTGTAGTTCTGCGCCAGGATCCAGTTGATGCGGTCTACCTGGTTCTGGCTCATCGCCGAGTAGCCGATGGGGATGTATGACGCTGCCGTGTTGCCTGCCGAGGCCTCTGCCAAGTGCGTGTTCGGTGACAGCGAAAGGTTCAACAGCGGATTCAGACAGTACGCGTCGTAGCGGCCGTTCTTGAGGTAAGGATCCGTGCTGTTGGACACCACCATGTCGAAGTAGCTGGGAGCACCAAGGTCGGGCTGCTGGCCGTACGCCGTGCCTGCCGGGTTGGTGGCCGAAGACGTGATACGAATCGTGAATGTCGTCATGGATGCTGCCTCTGTACGCAATCGGAAAGGGTGTGCGCTGAACTACGCGCAAGACGGGGTTACAACGGGCCGACAGCGTCGGCGCGGCACGCGATGCAGACCAAAAAACAAGACAAAGCCACTCTCGCCAGCCAGGCACACGCCGGCTCGTGTCTGCGAGAGTCGACTCAAAAGCAGGCGGGGATCGCAGGCATCGCCCACCTCGTGCTGCCGGCGGATCCAAACGACCGCTTCGGCAGGCCAGGCCGCCCCACTAACGAAAGCAACCTGAGAATGAATTGAGCCTGGAAGACCTCTTGCGAACGCTTCCAGGCAGAACTTCGGAAAACAGGCGGCCTGAGCAACCTGCGAACCGACAGGCAATTACTTCTTGCCCTTGCGCGACACGGCCACCAGACCGGCCACTGCCAAACCAACCAGGGCCAGCGAACCCGGCTCGGGCACGTTGAGGGTGGAGTTGGCAAATGCCGAACCGCAGGTGGCGACAAACACGGCGGCCAGAGCGCCGACAAACTTGCTGAAAGACTTCATAAAAACTCCAGGGTGCGGGTAAAAGCATCGAAATTCGCATATTTGCGAAATCGCAGATGTTCACGTCTTTACGTGAACCACTGTTTTTAGCAATTGGCATGCCACCAGACACACCCTCTTACAAATCAAACACTTAGCCCACACAATGCCTGGATGGCGCGTCGAGTTGTAAGAATTTTCGACATCTTCGTGTGGGGAGTTCTGTATAACCAGTTTCACGATCTGTCCTCAAAGTACGGCGCTGGAGGTGGCCTTCAATGCGCAATGTTTATCCACATCGCCAAGGTTTTCTGAAACCGACTTTTGTATAGGTAGAAAGCCAAAAACTTGGGAGATAAATCACACAGCAGGTACTTGTCGAATGCCCGCAGTCACACGGGCAAAACAGGTCGAATCGGCTTGTAGGGTGTTCTGGATTTTATTGAGCTGGTCTCAACACCAGTTTGACCAATGTTCAGGCCCAGGCGCGCAGGGCGCGGTGACGTTGGTCACACGCCAGGACAAAACAATAGTCAGGGCGCGAGCAAGCGTTGAGCAAATCACGCTCAAGCGGTGTATGCAAAGCCGTCAATAGCGCAAAACACGCATCCGCCGGGGAGGAGGATGCGTCAGCCGCGCCGAGCGCCGTCAACGAAGGTTGCTTGCGTCCTGCAGCGCGCTGCTCACGCCGTCGGGCGCATCACCCAGCAGGTTCAACTCGGTCAGCGCAGTGGGCGCCCGGTGGTCCTTGCGGGAGTACAGCTTGTGTTGGGCAGCCGATGGCAGGTCGGTGATGTTGATCACCCGGCGGCGGATCAAGGCGTCGATCAGGTCTTCAAGCACCCGGATAAAGGCCGCGTCCAGTTGCTCGAAGCGCGGGGTGTCGCGGCCCAGAAATGCCTGAACTTGCGCGTCGTCCACGTCCAACCACTCGGCCGCCGTTGCATCCGCTTCAAGGTGAAGACTGGTCAAGACCCCTTGGGCATCGCGGCGGACGTATGGCATGGCCCGAACTCTAGGCAGGCCCTGGCCGGGTGATTCAGCGAAAAGCGCGGCATCGACCGCCCGCTTTCGCCGTCTGGGACACCGGCATGGGTCCAATGGCACTTTGGCGCCCCCTGGGCTCGCTAGAATCAGGCCCCATGTCTTCCTGCCGGGTTCATCGTTCGCGCCCCTGCTGGCCTGCAGCCACGCAGCGCCAGACCACGCGCGACCGAATTCAGCGCTCGCCCGCCTGATTTTCAGTGCATTGGTGGGCCGCGGCCCGCATCGGCCACAGCCAGGCCCGCGCACTGCCCCGCCCTCACCCTACTGACGAGCGCGCCGCTGGGCGCGAAGCCATGACCGACTCAAGCAACGCCACCCCGCCGGCTGACTACCGCGCCACCCTCAACCTGCCCGACACGCCCTTCCCGATGCGGGGTGACCTGCCCAAGCGCGAGCCGGGCTGGGTCAAACAGTGGAACGACGAAGGCCTTTACAAGCGCCTGCGTGAAGCGCGCTGCGGTGCGCCCAAGTTCATCCTGCACGACGGCCCGCCCTATGCCAACGGCCAGATCCACATGGGCCACGCCGTCAACAAGGTGCTCAAGGACATGATCGTCAAGGCCCGGCAGTTGTCGGGCTTCGACGCGCAGTACGTGCCCGGCTGGGATTGCCACGGCCTGCCGATCGAAAACGCGATCGAGAAAAAACACGGCCGCAAACTGAGCCGCGACGACATGCAGGCGAAAAGCCGCGCATTCGCGACCGAGCAGATCGGCCAGCAGATGGCCGACTTCAAGCGCCTGGGCGTGCTGGG
>JANOAQ010000085.1:0-4723 GCA_031411195.1 Burkholderiaceae bacterium
CCCGATGCGCCGCCGGTGACAACCGCTGCAATGCTCGAATCGATGTTCATGGGGGTGTTCCTCAGGTGAAGGGGGTCTCGGCGTCGCGGAAGGGGCGGGCGCACGATGCACGGCCATCCTAGGCAGCGGCCAGGCCTGGCCTCAATCGTCGATTCAGACGAAGTTGGCTTTTCTGGCGGCGCCAAGGACTCAAGCGCATGTTGCCGCCCTCAGGGCCGGCCCATCGTCGGCAGCGGCGAGACACGGATGGCGTGTCGCGGCTGCTCGTCAACACACTATCCTTCGTCCATCTAGCCCCCCATCAGCCTGGAGACGCCATGCCCGCGCCCACCCTGCGATCGCTTTGCAGCCTTGCTGCCTGTTCAATGCTGCTGCTGGCCTGTGCGTCGCTGGAAGACACGCCACCGGCCAAGTCGATCGCTCCCATGCCGGGGCTTGGTGATTCGACCTTCACCGTCACCGCGCGCGACGAGCAGGCGCGCGCCTGGTTTGGCCAGGGGCTGCAACTGGCCTACGCCTTCGAGCATGCGGAGGCCGCCCGGGTGTTTCGCGCCGCACTGGCGCGCGACCCCGGCTGCGCGATGTGCGCCTGGGGCGTGGCCTATGTGCTCGGGCCCAACATCAACAACCCCGCGCGCGGCCCTGTGCGCGACATCCGCCGCTACATCGAGCGCGCGCAACAGGCCGCCGCAGGGGCCTCGCCAAAAGAGCGTGCGCTCATTGGCGCCCTGGCCGTGCGTTACGGCCGGGCCGATGCGCGCGAGCAGCAAACCTACGAGGTGATGGGCAACGCCCTGTGCAGCACCCGCAAGGCCGACCGCAAGGTCGACCCGCAGGAGTACGCCTACGCCGCCGCCATGGCCGACGTGCTGCGCCAGTTTCCCGATGACCCCGATGTCGTCGCGCTCTACGCCGACGCCGTGATGACCACGATGCCTTGGGATTGGTGGGACGCCAAGACGGGCCAGGCCAATGGCGCTGTTGCTGACGTCATCGCGCGCCTGTCATCCGTTGCCAAGAAGCACCCGCAGCACACCGGTGCCCTGCACTTCTACGTGCATGTGGCCGAGCACTCGCCCGACCCACGCCAGGCCGAAACTGCGGCCGATGGGCTGGGCGCGGCAGCACCCGAGGCGCCGCACCTGGTGCACATGGGCAGCCACATCTACAAGAACATCGGCCGCTTTGCCGACGGCAGCCGCGCCAATGCACAGGCGCTGGAGGTACAGAAGCGCTTTGATGCTGTGCTGCAGACCCAGGGCGTGCATCGCCCTGGCCGCTGGGATGCGCACCACCTGCACTTCCTCTGGTATGCGGCGCTGATGGAGGGGCGCACGGGTTTGTCATTGCAGACAGCACGCACCTTTGCGCAGCGCTACGGCAACCGCGGCGACGGTGACGGCGAGTACGCGCAAATGCTGCCCATGGCGACGCTGGTGCGCCTGCAGCGCTGGGACGAAGTGCTGGCAGAGCCTGCACCCGGCCAGGGCCTGGGCTTGCTGCAGGGCTTTGGGGCCTTTGGGCGCGGCATGGCCTACGCACACACTGGCCGGCTGCAACAGGCCAAGGCCGAGCTCGGGGGCGTGCAACGCCTGCGTGACCAGCCCACCCTGCAGCGGGCCAAGATCTACGGCGAGGACGTGCCTGCCAAGCTGATGGCCATGGCGCACGACACGCTGGCCGGCACCATCGCCCGCGCCGAGCAGCGGCACGGCGATGCGATCGCGTTCTTGCGCAAGGCCGCCGCCATCGACGACGAGCTCGGCAACGACCCGCCGCTGTACGGCGGCGGCTCACGCCTGGCGCTGGCCGGCGCCTTGCTGGATGCCGGCCAGGCCGACGACGCCAGCAAAGAGATCGCCGAAGCCCTGCGCCTGAACGGCCCGAGCGCCTGGTCCCACCAGGGCCTGGCGCAACTGGCCAACCTGCGAGGTGCGCGCGAAGAAGCCCGGCAGCACGCAGCGCAGGCGCGTGCGGCTTGGAAGAACGCCGACAGCGCCGCCCTGCCGCGGCTCTAGCCGTGAAGAACCGCTGGACTGTGGCGGGAGTTTGCGCGGCGAGGTCTTGAGCGGTCGCGCTGCTGGCATCTGCGGTAACACCAGCAGGCGCAGCCGTGGTCGCTCCGCGCAAGGATCGGCGTATGTCCTGGGCCGGCGCTAAATGACCAGTCCGCTGCAACCGGTCTGCGGAGTGGTTAGGTCGGACCTGACCCACCGCCACCGATCGACTTGGCACAGCCGATGAATGCGCAGCCGACGTTGCGAGTGCCGAGGCACGCTGAAGTCGCACGAATGACCTCTGCCTCGGGCAGCGAATTGGCACTCCCGACCCTGAACCGACATCCATCGCCCTGAACTCGCCGCCCCGAAGCGGTCGGGCGGATCCGGGATTGCAGCAGCGCCGGCTTCTGCTTCATGGCCGCCACCATCGCCAGCCCCTCCTTGGCCACGTCGAAAGACTTTCCACCGACGTAGAGGTCGGCCACGGGCGATGTGCACCCCTTGGCGGCATAGCCATGCGCCTCGTCGCGCATGTGCAAGGGGCGGCTACTTCGCGGCAACCATGTCGCGCTTGTCGATCACGATCAGGGCGACGACTTCGTTCGTGCCCAGGTTGGTGACGGATTGCTGCGCGGCGGGCGCTGAGCGCGCGGAACCGCTTTCTTGCACCAAGGTTTCGGTCGTGCCGTTGGCCTCGATGAACTTGAAGTTCGCCGGGCCCTTCACGATGTACACGGTGCGGCGCGGATAACTTCTCATCGGCACGACGATACCCGGGGCAAACGTGCTTTCGAAAACACGCACCTGCTCGTTGTCGAGGATGACCTTGAACGCCGCTGGCGCCGGCGGTGCGCTTTGCGCCGACGCGGCCAGCGGCAGGGCCAGCCCGCCCGCAAGCGCCAGTGATGAAGCCAGGGCCAAGAATGTGTCTTGATAGATGTTCATCGGGTGTCCCAATCGTCCGAGCGCGGCAATTCAATGCGATGCCGCAACGCCTAACGCCTTGTTCGGCGTTGCATCGGCTGCCACGACCCTGCCGCCGCTGCCTGATGCGCAGGGCCGGCGCCGTTCGCAACCGATGGACCAGTGTGGTCTGCGCTGCCCGGGCGCGCGAGTCGTTGAATTACGCGATGTGCAGCCGGCGATTACCGTAGTAGCGACCCGGGCTCACTCGGGCGCAATACCCGCCTCGGCCAGTGTCTTGCCGGTGCGCGCGCGGTCGGCCAGCCAGTACGCCGAGAATTCCTCCTTGCTGAGGCCACCCACGAACGACCCGGAGCGGACGATTTCATCGCGCAACGCCGGCGCCTGGAGGATCTGCGAAATGCCCTTCTGCAGGCGGTCGATAATCTCGGGCGGCGTGCCGGCCGGCGCAAACAGGCCGGTCCAGGCAACCAGTTCGACGCCGGGCAGGCCCGTCTCGGTGAAGGTGGGCACCTCCGGCGCAGCGGCAAGCCGGGTGGGAGCGGCCACGGCGATCGCGCGCAGCCGGCCCGATTTCACCAAGGGCTCCAGGATCGCCCAGTAGTTGAAGGCGATCTGCACCCGGCCCGCGATGACATCGGGCAGATCGGCTCCCGGGGCCTTGTAGGACACGCCGACGAGGTTGATGCCGGCCGCCCGCTTGATCTGGTGCGCCACCACGTCCGTGAGACGCCCAGCGGTGCCGTAGTTGAGTTCGCCCGGTTTGGCCTTGGCCAGCGCGATCAACTCGCCGAGGTTGCGAACAGGCAACTCGGCGCTGACCGCCAGCATCAGCGGCCCGCCGGCGATCAGCGTGACCGGCGCGAAGTCCTCCACGTCCCGGTAAGGCATCTTGCGGAACAGCCAGGAGTTGTAGACATGGGTGGCCGAGTTGCCGAGGAACAGCGTATAGCCGTCAGCCGGCGCGCGTGCGGCCGCCTCGGCGGCGATGAAGCCGCTGGCGCCGGGCCGGTTGTCGACGATCAGCGGCTGGCCAAAGATCTCGGGGAACCTGGCGGCAATCTGCCGAGCCCGCACATCACCCGGGTTGCCCGAGCCGACCGGCAGGATAAGGTGCACCGGCTTGTTGGGGTAGGCCTGGGCCTCGGCCGGTGCCCACGCCGCGCTGGCCGCGAGCAGGCCGCAGGCCGTCAGGAAGAGGCCGACGGCCCCGGCCATACGGGTTGTGATCGTCATGGGCATGTTCACCGCTTTCAGGTTTGGCTGGGGGATGGCGTAGAGACGACCGCCGGTTTGAAAAACTCTGGGAGCAGGCTAACGATCGCCCCATGTGGGCGACAGTCGTAGACCTATCGGCATCGCACCCGGTGATTACCGTGGTAACGACGCTGCGTGGCCGGCGTTCAGGTCAGCAGGCCGGCTTCGCCGGCCTTGTGCACCGCCTCGGCGCGGCTGCTGCATTGCAGCGTGGCCAGCACGCGGGCGACATGCATCTCGACGGTGCGCGGGCTGAGGTTGAGCTTGCGCGCGATCTGCTTGGCGGTCTGCCCCTGCGCCACCTCCTGAAGGATCTGGCGCTGACGCGGCGTGAGGATGGCTTCCACGGCAGCGGGCGCGGGATCGGCAGGCCGGACAGGCGGGGCCAGGGCTACGGCCGGCAGGAACGCGCGCATCTCCTCCAGGAACACCGGCCACGCCGCATCGGTCTCGAACGGGATGTGGTTGCTGCCCTCCAGCGGCAGAAAGCGCGCGCCCGGGATCATCGATGCCAGCAACACGCCTTCCGAGAACGGCATCAG
>JANOAQ010000086.1:0-8464 GCA_031411195.1 Burkholderiaceae bacterium
CTTCGCCGAACAGGTGGCGGTACAGGCGCCACGCGTGGTCTTCGACGGCGTATTCCTTGAAGCTGCCATCGGGCATGCGCTTCTTGCGCGTGTAGTGCCAGCTGAAGGCCGGCTCGATGCCGTTGCTGGCGTTGTCGGCAAAGGCCAGGCTGATGGTGCCGGTGGGGGCGATCGACAGCAGGTGCGAGTTGCGCAGGCCATCGGAGCGGATGCGCTCCTTGAGCACCTGGGGCAGGCGCGACGCAAATCTCTGGCCGCTCAGGTACAGGTCGGCGTTGAACAGCGGAAAGGCGCCGCGCTCGGCCGCCAGGTCGGCACTGGCGCAGTAGGCGGCATCGCGCATCACCGCCGAGATGCGGCGCGCCATGGCACGGGCGGCCTCGGTGTCGTAGCGCAGGCCCAGCATCACCAGCGCATCGCCCAGGCCGGTGAAGCCCAGGCCCACCCGGCGCTTGGCCTGGGCCTCGGCCTGCTGCTGGGGCAAGGGCCAGACGGTGACGTCGAGCACGTTGTCGAGCATGCGGGTGGCCACCGCGCACACCTGGGCAAAACCGGCGTCGTCGAAGTCGGCATCTTCGGCAAACGGCCGCTGCACGAAGTGGGTGAGATCGACGCTGCCCAGGCAGCAACAACCGTAGGGCGGAAGCGGCTGTTCAGCGCAGTTGTGCACCATCAGGCCGTTGGCATCGAAGGCATGGATGTCCTCGACGGTGACGTCGAAGACGGGTTCGGTGCCATCGGCGTCCAGCGACGCCACGGTGGCGGTGAACCGTTCGCGGTTGAGCTCGCGGCGGTAACCGGCGAGCAATTCGTCCAGACGCTGCGCCTTGGCCTGGTCTTCAAAGCCGATGCGGTCTGCAAACACGGCCAGGTTGTCGCCTGCGATCACCAGTTCGTGCACCGCCTGCTGCGGGTACTCACGCGATTGGCCCCGGCCATCGGGCAAGAAGGCCACGCCGGCAGGCCGGCGGTTGCGGTAGATCGTGGCCGCCACGCCCAGGCGCAAGAGCATGCGCTGGGCAGCCTCCAGCGCGGCCACGTCAACCTGGGTCAGGCGCACGCTGACGCCTTTGTCCTGGCTGCCTTGCACCGAGCCATCGGCATCAAAGAGGCCGCGCAACACGCCACGGCAGAAGTCAGAAGAGGCAGCTTCGATGGCGGGGGTGATGGTCTTGTGGCCGGGCGCCATCCCCAAACCCAGGGCCAGGTGACGCAAAGCGCCCGAAGCCAGTCGAAACTCGCCCCGCCCCTGCACGGCATGTTGCCAGCCGAGAAAATCGGACCGGTGCGGCAACCCCATGGCTGCCGCTTCAGCGGCCCGCATGATGCCGCTGGCGCTGTGCACCACCGCGTGTGGTGCACCACCGACGGCACGCAACTCCGGCGCCCAGGCCGAGAGCACGGCCTTGTCGGCCTTCAAGGTGCCGTCGCCGATCAGCAGGCCAATCAGGTAGCCCTCGGCTTCGGTATGGGCACCTTCCCAGCCGTGCACGGCGCGGTGGTCGTGCAACATCACTTCGTCGCCAGGCTGCAGCTCGCCTGCGGGCACCCAGGCGCTTTCCACCAGGTAGCGGGTCTTGCGGGTAACGCGGCGCACCGGGTGGTCGGACGTCAGCCGCAAGGTGTGCCCTTCGCGGGTGGCCAGTTTGAGCACCGGCTTCGTGCCGGTGGCAAAAAAGCCGGCAGATTCAGTGCGGTAGGGCTTGCCATCCACCAGGGCCACGAAGGGCTGGCCAATCAGATCGCCCACCTGGCGAGCGCCTTCGGTGGTCATCACCCAGGCATCGGCCGTCACGCACGGGTTGGTTGCCGCGATGGTTTCGCAATAGCCCAGGTTGTTGTCGTTGTTGATGCGGTCCAGGAAGAGCACACCTGGCTCGGCGTGGTCGTAGGTGCTGCGCATGATCAGGTCCCACAGGGTGCGGGCGCGCACGCTGCGGTAGACCCACAGGCCGTCGGCACGGCGCACGGCACCCGCCGCCTTCAAGGCCGGGCCTGGCGCGGCCTTGTGCACCAGGGCGAAGTCGCCGTCGGCGGTCACGGCCTGCATGAACTCGTCGGTGATACCCACCGAGATGTTGAAGTTGCGCAGGTCACCCGTGTCCTTGGCGCGGATGAAGGCCTCCACATCGGGGTGGTCGCAGCGCAGCACGGCCATCTGGGCGCCCCGGCGGCTGCCGGCCGATTCAACCGTCTCGCAGCTGCGGTCGAACACCCGCATGTAGCTGACCGGGCCCGAGGCGCTGCTCTGCGTGGGCGCCACCCAGGCGCCGGCCGGGCGGATGCGTGAAAAATCGTAGCCCACACCCCCACCGCGGCGCATGGTTTCGGCCGCTTCGGTCAGCGCGGTATAGATGCCGGCAAAGCCCTCTTCAGGCTGCGAGATCGAATCGCCCACCGGCTGCACGAAGCAGTTGATCAGCGTGGCCGCCAGGCTGGTGCCGGCGGCCGAGTTGATGCGCCCGGCGGGCACGAACCCCCGGCGCTGGGCATCGAGAAATTTCACCTCCCAGAGGGCACGTTGTTCGGCCGGCTCGGCTTCGGCCAGCGCGCGGGCCACCCGGCGGCGCACGTCGTCCACCGTGGTTTCGTCGCCCTTGGCGTACTTTTCGGCCAGCACTTCGGCGCTGATGGGCTGCGGCGGCAGGCTGGCCGGGCGCCCGTTGGGCTGCGTCGGGGTGACGGCCAAGGCGTCGGCGGCAGCGGCGGCAGAAGCGCGCTGGGTGGCAGTGGTGGGTTGGTTCATGCGTGAATCTTTCGTGGGCAAGCGGCCGATGCTGCCGCCATGCGACCGGCAGGGATTTGACGCGCCGCAGGCTTGCGGACTATGGCTCGGTTGCAAAACCCGGCCGTTCAGGGGCCAATGATGGCAGCTGCAAATGCGGCCGAAAAGCGGCCGCAAGCTGATGGTTTATACAGTATTCTTCGGTCGCCAGTCAGACGCTGGCAACTGCCATGATGCCCGCATCGAAGGCCTTGACAAGCACCGCCGTGCCCTCTATCGCCACCGTCCAACGTCCCGCCACCGGGCCCTTTGAGGGCCTGAACGCGCAGCAGCGCGCGGCGGTGATGCACGGCGATGCACCGCTGCGGGTGCTGGCCGGCGCCGGCTCGGGCAAGACCATGACGCTGGCCGCCCGCGTGGCGCGGCTGGTGCTGGACGGCGCCGATCCCAACCGCCTGCTGCTGCTCACCTTCTCGCGCCGCGCCGCGCAGGAGATGACGGCCCGCGCGGGCCGCCTGCTGCACCAGGCCCTGGGCCTGCGCGCCACCCAGGCCGCGCCCACCCTGCCCTGGGCCGGCACCTTTCACGCCATTGGCGCACGCCTGCTGCGTGAGCATGCGGTGGCCATCGGCCTGCCGCCGGCCTTCACCATCCTGGACCGCGGCGATGCCGAAGACCTGATGGGCTTGGTGCGCCAGGCCCAGGGGTTGGCGGCGGTGCGATCGCGCTTTCCGCTCAAGGGTACCTGCCTGGCCATCTACAGCCGCACGCTCAACCGCCAGGTGCCGCTGGCTCAGGTGCTGGCCGATGACTTTCCGTGGTGCGCGGGTGCGCACGACGAGCTGAAAACCCTGTTCCGTGCCTACGTGGCCGACAAGACCGCCCAGCACTCGCTCGACTACGACGACCTGCTGCTGGCCTGGCACCAGATGATGGGCGACGCGGCACTGGCCGCGCACATCGGCCAGCGCTTCAGCCATGTGCTGGTCGACGAATACCAGGACACCAACCGCCTGCAGGCCGAGATATTGCAGCGCCTCAAGCCCGACGGCCAAGGCCTGACTGTGGTGGGCGACGATGCGCAGAGCATCTACGCCTTCCGCGCGGCCGAGGTGGGCAATATCCTGGGCTTCGGTGAGCACTACGGCCCGGCCACCACCACCGTGCTGCTGGAGCGCAACTACCGCAGCACCCAGCCCATCCTGGATGCCAGCAACGCGGTGATCGCGCTGGGCGAGCAGCAGCATGCCAAAACCCTGTGGACCGACCGCGCCAGCAGCGAGCGGCCACAGTTGGTCACTGTGGTCGACGAGATGGCACAGGCGCGCTGGGTGGCCGACCAGGTGCTGGTGCGGCGCGAGCAGGGCCTGGCGCTCAAGCAGCAGGCGGTGCTGATGCGCACGGCCTCGCACAGCGCCGCGCTCGAGCTGGAGCTGACGCGCCGCAACATCCCCTTCGTCAAGTTCGGCGGGCTCAAGTTCCTGGAGGCTGCGCACGTCAAAGACCTGCTGGCGGTGCTGCGCTGGGCGATGAACCCGCGCAGCCGGCTGGCGGGTTTTCGGGTGGCGCAACTGGTGCCGGGCATCGGGCCGGCGGTGGCGCGCAAGCTGCTGGATGCGCTGGCCCAGGCGGTGGATCCGGCAGCGGCGCTGCAGGCCTTCCAGGCGCCCGCAGCGGCCCAGGCCGATTGGGCCGCACTCACCCGCTTGATGGCGGCGCTGGCCGATGCCCGCTCACCCTGGCCCGACGAGCTGGCCGCCATCGACGCCTGGTACACCCCCCACCTGCGGCGCCTGCATGCCGACAGCGCGGCGGTGCGCCAGCTCGACCTCGACCAGCTGCAGCGCCTGGCCGCCGGCCACGGCAACCGCGAGCGTTTTGTCACCGAGCTCACGCTCGACCCGCCCGAGGCCAGCAGCGACGAATCGGGCCCGCCCCACCGCGACGAGGACTACCTCATCCTGTCCACCATCCACTCGGCCAAGGGCCAGGAATGGAATGCGGTGACGGTGCTCAATGTGGTCGATGGCTGCCTGCCGGCCGACCTGGCCACCGGCTCGGCCGCCGCCATCGCCGAAGAGCGCCGCCTGCTCTATGTGGCCATGACCCGCGCGCGCCAGCACCTGGCGCTGATGGTGCCGCTGCGCTTTCACGTCAGCCAGCAGCACCGGCTGGGCGACCGGCACCTTTACGGTGGCTTGAGCCGCTTTGTAACGGCCGAGGTGGCGGCGCTCTTTGATGCCGTGGTGGCCGATGCCGCCCCGGGCGACGGCCCGGCGCCGCCAGCCGCACCGGCCGCCGCCGGGCCGCTGCGCCTGGGCGCCGCCTGGGACTGAGCGCAACGCACAACGCCGGACGGGGCCACTGGCCGGGCCACACCGGGCTCGGCCCCACGGGCCCGGCCACACGGACCCGGCCACGTACCCCACTGGGTACACTGCGCCGCCATGCTGCACACCATTTTTCCCCTGGGCTGGGCCCACTACCTAGCCGGCGGCCTGCTCATCGGCAGCGGGGTGGCCTTCCTGTTCATCACCACCGGGCGGGTGGGCGGCATGAGCACGGTGTTTTCATCCACCTGGTCTTTCCTGCTGCGCCTGCCTTTCTTCCAGCAGGCCCGCTTCACCGACAGCCGGGCCTGGCGCCTGGTCTATGCCCTGGGCCTGGTGGCCGGTGCGGCGCTGTGGTGGTGGCTGATGGGCGATGGCCAGCCGCTGCGCACCGGTGTGCCGGTGTGGCAACTGTTGCTGGGCGGCTTGCTGGTGGGCTATGGCGCACGGCTGGCCAATGGCTGCACCTCGGGCCACGGCATCTGCGGGCTGGGCTCCTTGCAACTGCCTTCGCTGGTGGCGGTGCTCACCTTCATGGCCACTGCCTTCATCACCGCCAATGCGGTGCTGTGGCTCGGCAAAGGGGCCTGAGATGGCCGCCTACACGATGACGCCCCGACGCTGGCTGGCCGTGCTGGCCAGCGGCATGTTGTTCGGCTTCGGCCTGGCCCTGGCCGGCATGGTGCAGCCCGAAGTGGTGCTGTCCTTCCTGCGCTTTCAGGATTGGGGCTTGATGCTGGTGATGGGTGGCGCCATGGGTGTCACGCTGCTGGCTTACCGCTACGCGCCGCGCAGATTACGCGCCCCGCTGTTGGGCGGCGGCTTCGACCGGCATCTGGCCGTGTTGAACCGCGACACCGTGCTGGGATCGGCCCTCTTCGGCATCGGCTGGGGCCTGTGCGGCGTGTGCCCGGGGCCGGCCATTGCTGGCCTGGGCACTGGCAACGGGGGCCTGCTGTGGGCACTGGGCGGCATCCTGGCCGGCGCGGGCCTGCAGGGTTGGCTGGCCGGGCGGCGCGGGGCGCGGGCCTGAAATGAGGCACACGGCGTCCTTCTGAGGCACCCGGTCTCGCAAAGGACAGCAGCACGCCACAGTGGCCCGGCACACTGCCGGCCATGATCTTGCACCCCTTCGACCAAGCCATGCTGCTGCAGCAGCAGCCCGATGGCAGCACCACCGGCCACACCAGCCCGGCCTACTGGAACATGATCGGCCCCTTCGGCGGCATCACCGCCGCCGCAGCGCTGAACGCGGTGCTGCAGCACCCGCAATGCCTGGGTGAGCCCATTGCCCTGACCGTCAATTTCGCCGGTGCCATGCGGGCGGGCCGCTATGTGGCCCAGGCCCGGCCGGCGCGCACCAACCGCTCGACCCAGCACTGGATCGTCGAGCTGCTGCAGGCCGACGACAACGGCACGCTGCAGACCACCACCACGGCCACCGCCGTCACCGCCGTGCGGCGCAATACCTTCGGCGGCGGCGACCTGCCCTTGCCGGCGGTACCCGCACCCGCCGACGTGTCCCGCGTGCACCCGCCAGCAGGCGTTGAATGGCTGGCCCGCTATGAGATGCGGCCGGTGCAGGGCGCCATGCCGCTGCAATGGGACGGCCAGGAGGGCACGGACACGACCACCCGCCTGTGGATGCGCGACGACATCCCGCGGGCGCTTGATTTCTGCAGCCTGACGGCCTTGGCCGATGTGTTCTTTCCGCGTATCTGGCTGCGCCGGGCTCGGCGTGTACCGCTGGGCACGGTATCGATGACGGTGTACTTTCACGCCGGCAGCGCCGAACTGGCGGCCACCGGTGCCGGCTTTGTGCTGGGCGAGGCGCGCGCCCTGGCCTTTCGCAATGGCTTCTTCGACCAGGCCGGCGCGCTGTGGAACGAAGCTGGCCTGGTGCTGTGCAGCACGCACCAGACCGTGTACTTCAAGGAATAGGCAAGCAGCGCCGGTGCAGGCTCCGGCCAAGGATCAGGATGGGTCGCTCACGACCGACGGCAGGCTCGGCAGGCCCAGGGCCGGCAGCAACTGCCCGGCAAGCGCCAACTGGCGCATGCGGGCGGCCAGCAGCTTGTGGTCTTGTTCGACCCGGCGCTGCTCGATGTTGTAGCGGCTTTCGCGCAGCTGGATGAGCTGGGCCAAAGTGCGCCGGCCGGCTTCGAACTGCAGCTCACCGGCCCGCAGCAACTGGTCGTATTGCAGGAGCTGCTGGTCCAACAATGCCAACGTGCGCTGTCCATTGCTGATGCGGGCGTCCAGCGCCTTCAAGTCCGCTTGCACCGAGCGTGCCACGCGGTCGGCGTCGGCTTCGGCGGCCTCGGCACGGCGCTGGGTCTCGGTGCGGCGGGCCAGGGTTTCACCCATCACCGGAAAGTCCCAGCGCGCGGTGAGCAGCCACACCCGCTGTTGCTCCGTGGTGGGTGCCGGCCGGGTCTGGTCGCCCAACTGGCGGCGAAACTCCAGGTCGATGCGGGGCGCCAACAACGACAACCGGGGCCGAACCCGCTCACGCGCGGCTTCGGCCTTGATGCGGGCACTGTCCACCAGACCCGGCAAGCTGTAGGCCAACAGGTCGGCGGGCAAGGGCTTGAGCAGCACCGGCAAGGCCTCGCGCACCTCGGTGCCCACCTCGGCGGCCAGCTTGGCGCGGGCGCTGTCCAGGTCGGACAGCAGCAGATCGACCTGCATCTGGGCATCGAGCAACGACGCCTCGGCCTGAGTGGCATCGGCGTCGCTGGCCTTGCCGGCCGCGTTCTGCCGCTTCACCTGGTCGACCAGTTGGCGAACCGCCTTCAAACGCGTCTGGGCATAGGGCAGCAAGGTCTGCAGGCGCAGCAGATCGACGTAGGTCTCGGCCAGGCGCTCGCAAGTGTCTTCACGCGCGCGGCGCAGGTCCTGGGCGGCGGCGGCCAGCTCACGTGTACCTGCCTTGAGTTCGGCCACATCGTTGCCGCCGTTGTAGAGGTTCCAGCGCAGGCTGGCCTCGGCCCGGTCGGTGTGGCGCTCGAGCTGCAGGCCGAACTCGCGTTCCTGGCTGTTGCCGCGGGTGCCGCTCACCGATACCGTGGGCCCCAGGCGCGATCGCAACTGCAGCCGGCGCTGCTCGGCAGCCTGCCACAGCGCCAGGGCCACCCGCACTTGCGGGTCGGCCGACAGCACGCGTTGCAGCAGCGACGTGAGGCTCTCGGCCTGATCAGCCGGGGTCGGCAAGGGCAGAGGCGGCGGTGGCTCGACAGGCTCGGCGCCCATGCGGTGCGCCGGGTCGGGCACCACTTCTTGCGCCTGCAGGCCGGCTGCGGCGCAAAGCATGCACGCTGCCAGCACAAGGGCCGTGGGCCCGCGCAGCACTCGCGCCGGTGCAGGCCTGGTATGGACGGGTGGCCGCTGCATCACCGCTCCTGCAGAG
>JANOAQ010000087.1:0-3332 GCA_031411195.1 Burkholderiaceae bacterium
CCATGTTGGACGCCCTCACATGACCCACCCCCTACGCGCTTCGCGCGCCCCCTCAAGGGGGCCGAGCCCGGACAAGACAGGTCCTGTGGACCTGTCGTGCCTGGCGAGGGGCCGGGCTGAAAGGCCCGGCGCGGCCTGCAAGGCACGCCAGCAGACCGACGAAGCCGGATCTGCGGCGTTTGCTTGCCTGCGACCGCTTCGTTTGCAAGTCGTGCGCGGCGTCAGGGATCGCTGACATGGTTTCTGGCGTCCTGCGGCGATGAGTCGAATCGCCCTGGGTATCAGCTACCGGGGCGGCGCCTACCGAGGCTGGCAAAGCCAGGCGGGCGGCAACACGGTTCAAGACCACCTTGAACGGGCGCTGTCCACCTTTGCCGATGTGCCGCTGAGCACGATCTGCGCAGGCCGCACCGATGCCGGCGTGCACGCCTTCAACCAAGTGGTGCATCTGGACACGCCGGTTCAGCGCGATTTGTTCTCGTGGGTTCGTGGCACCAACCGCTACCTGCCGCTGGACATCGCCGTGCAATGGTGCCAGCCGGTGCCCGAAGACTTTCACGCCCGCAACCACGCGCGGGGTCGCCGCTACCGCTACCTGGTGCTTGATTCACCCGTGCGTCCGGCGCTGGAAGCAGGGCAGGTGGGCTGGGCCTTTCGGCCGCTGGCGCTTGAGCCGATGCGCGAGGCTGCCGCCTGCCTGATCGGCGAGCACGACTTCAGCAGCTTCCGCTCATCCGAGTGCCAGGCCCGCAGCCCGGTCAAGACAATGCGCCGCATCGACATCGCGCGCCACGGTGACTATTGGCGTTTCGATTTCGACGGCTCGGCCTTTCTGCACCACATGGTGCGCAATCTGATGGGCTGCCTGCTGGCCGTGGGCAATGGCCGCCACCCACCCGGCTGGCTGGCCGAAGTGATGGCCGCACGCAATCGCAAAATCGCCGCAGCCACCTTTGCCGCCGAGGGCCTGTATTTTGTCGGCCCGTACTACGATGCCCAATTGAACCTACCCACCCAAACGCCCGCCATGGGCTGGCAGCCATGAAGACCGAGCGCACCCGAATCAAGATCTGTGGCCTCACCCGTGAGGCCGACGTCGATGCCGCCGTGGCTGCAGGCGCCGACGCCATCGGACTGGTGCTCTACGACAAGAGCCCGAGGGCGCTCAGCGTGCACCGCGCGGGCGAACTGGCTCGCTGCTTGCCGCCCTTCGTGATGCCGGTGTGCCTGTTCGTCAACGCAGGTCAAGACCTGATCGATGCGGCCGTGCAGGCGGTGCCGCAGGCTTTGCTGCAGTTCCACGGCGACGAGACCCCCGCGCGTTGCGATGCGGTGCACCGCGCCACCGGGCGCCCCTACTTGCGGGCCGCCCGCATGGCGCCGGGCTTTGATTTGCTAAACTTCGCGGCTGGGTTTGATGGTGCTGCCGGCATCCTGCTCGACGCCCATGTCGAGGGCTACGGTGGCGGTGGAAAGGCATTCGATTGGTCTCTTGTTCCCGCCAACGTGCCCCGTCCGGTCGTTTTGTCTGGTGGGTTGCATGCTGCAAACGTGATCGATGGCATCACGGCGGTGCGGCCCTGGGCCGTTGACGTGAGCTCGGGTGTCGAGTTCACCAAGGGCCACAAGGATGCGGCGCTGATGCGCCAGTTCTGCGATGCGGTGCGCGAGGCCGATGCCCGCATCGCCGACGCCGAAAATTGAACCCCGCTGCCAGGTGCCTTTCAGGCCCCGGCGGCCTGATGCACAGGACTTTTCCATGTTCGACTACCAACAACCCGATGCCCGCGGGCACTTCGGGCCCGTCAACGGACTGAACTACGGTGGCACCTTCGTCGCCGAGACCCTGACCCACGCACTCGATGAACTGAAGGCGGCCTACGCCCACTACAGCCAGGACGCGGCCTTCATGGCCGAGTACCGGCACGAGCTGGCGCACTTCGTCGGCCGGCCCAGCCCGGTCTACCACGCGGCCCGCCTGAGCCGCGAGCTGGGTGGCGCGCAGATCCATCTGAAGCGCGAGGATTTGAACCACACCGGCGCCCACAAGGTCAACAACACCATCGGCCAGGCCCTGTTGGCCAAGCGCATGGGCAAGCCCCGCGTCATCGCCGAGACCGGCGCGGGCCAGCATGGCGTGGCCACCGCCACCATCTGTGCCCGCTACGGCATGGAATGCGTGGTCTACATGGGCAGCGAAGACGTCAAGCGCCAAAGCCCCAACGTCTACCGCATGCACCTGCTGGGCGCCCGCGTGGTGCCGGTTGAATCGGGCAGCAAGACGCTCAAGGACGCACTGAACGAAGCCTTGCGCGACTGGGTGACGAATGTGGAAAACACCTTCTACATCATCGGCACCGTGGCCGGCCCGCACCCTTACCCGATGATGGTGCGCGACTTCCAGCGCGTGATCGGCGACGAATGCCTGGTGCAAATGCCGGCGCAGATCGCCGAGCTGGGCGGCGCGGCCGGCCGGCAGCCCGACGCCGTGATCGCCTGCGTGGGCGGTGGCAGCAATGCGATGGGCATCTTCTACCCCTACATCCCGCATGAAAACGTGCGCCTGATCGGCGTCGAAGCCGCTGGCCTGGGCCTGGACAGCGGCAAGCATTCGGCCAGCCTGAGCGCCGGCAGCCCCGGCGTGCTGCACGGCAACCGCACCTACCTGCTGCAGGACGACAACGGCCAGATCACCGAGACGCATTCGATCTCGGCCGGCCTAGATTACCCCGGCGTCGGCCCCGAGCATGCCTACCTGAAGGACATCGGCCGCGCCGAATACGTGGGCATCACCGACGACGAGGCGCTGAGCGCCTTTCACCGCCTGTGCCGCACCGAAGGCATCATCCCCGCGCTCGAATCCAGCCACGCCGTGGCCTACGCCATGAAGCTGGCTGCGACGATGCGACCCGACCAGCACCTGCTGGTCAACCTGAGCGGCCGGGGCGACAAGGACATCGGCACCGTGGCCGATTTGTCGGGGGCTGATTTCTACTGCCGGCCATCCTGCAAAGGCCAGTCCGTCAAGGGTGGCGTGCAGACCATTGAGGTGTCGCGATGAGCCGCATCCAAGCCACGCTGGCCGCTTTGAAAGCGCATGGTCGCCAGGCCTTGATCCCCTACATCGCCGCGGGTGACCCGTCACCGCAAAGCACCGTGGCCATCATGCAGGCGCTGGCCGACGGCGGCGCCGACATCATCGAGCTGGGGGTACCGTTTTCCGACCCCATGGCCGATGGACCGGTGATCGCCCAGGCCGCCGAACGCGCGCTGGCGCGCGGCATCGGCATGGAGCAGGTGCTGGACTTCGTGCGCGGCTTTCGCGCCGGCAA
>JANOAQ010000088.1:0-21641 GCA_031411195.1 Burkholderiaceae bacterium
ACATCCACCTGCAGGAAACGCTGGCCGACGACGTGCTGCGCCTGATGCTGGCCCACCCGCATGTGCGCGCGGCCCGCGTATCGACCGAGAAGCCCGACGTCTACCCCGACTGCGATGCCGTGGGCTGCGAGGTCTTCGGCATGAAGGAGGCGGCATGAACGCCCCGCTCGACGCCAGCGCACTGGCCCAGCCCGATGCCGATGCCGTGGCCGCCGCCAAGGCTAAGAAGCGCGCCTTCGAGATGAACAAGCTCAGCAAGCGCCTGCACCGCCAGGTGGGCCAGGCCATCGTCGACTTCAACATGATCGAAGAAGGCGACCGGGTGATGGTGTGCCTGTCGGGCGGCAAGGACAGTTACGGCCTGCTCGACGTGCTGATGGGCCTGCAAAGGCGTGCGCCGGTCAAGTTCACGCTGGTGGCGGTCAACCTCGACCAGAAGCAGCCGGGCTTCCCGGAGCACATCCTGCCGGCCTATCTGAGGCAGCTGGGCATCGAGTTCCACATCGAGAACCAGGACACCTACAGCATCGTCAAGAAGCTGGTGCCCGAGGGCAAGACCCTGTGCAGCCTGTGCAGCCGGCTGCGGCGCGGCATCCTCTACCGGGTGGCAGGTGAGCTGGGTGCCACCAAGATCGCGCTGGGCCACCACCGCGACGACATCGTGGTGACCATGCTGATGAACATGTTCTTCGGCAGCCGCCTGAAAGGCATGCCGCCCAAGCTGGTAAGCGACGACGGCAAGCACACCGTCATTCGCCCGCTGGCCTCTGTGGCCGAGCACGACCTGGCCATCTGGGCCACGCACCGGGGCTTTCCCATCATCCCCTGCAGCCTGTGCGGCAGCCAGGACAACCTGCAGCGCGTGCAGGTCAAGAAGATGATCCACGAGTGGGAGCGCCAGTACCCCGGCCGCATCGACAACATGGCCACGGCCATGGGCAACATCACGCTGTCGCACATGATGGACCGGGCACTGTTCCCCTTCACCAGCATCAAACCCACCGGCCTGGCCGATGCGGCGGGCGACAAGGCCTTCGACGAAGACGATGCGCAAGCCTGCGCACCGGTGGCGCCGGCCCAGGCTGAACAACCCGCCACTCAGGTGGTTCAGTGGCTGCGCAACACACCCGATACAGTTTGAGCGCAAGATCAGGCGCTCCACCTCGCGAGCCCGCCATGACCGCACCTGTCCTGCTTCGCCGCACCGTGTTGGCCGCCGCCCTGGCCACGGCCGCCCTCGCCGGCTGTGCCAACCTGGGCAGCATTGCGGTGGCAGTGTCCACCTACGGCGATTGGCCGACTGGCCGCGTCCCGGGCAGCTATGCGTTCGACCGCCTGCCCTCGCAAGCGGCCGACGCCGATCGCATGCTGGGCCTGGAGGCGGCGGCGGCCACCGCGCTGGCTGGTGCCGGCTTCAAGCCAGTGGCCGCCGGCGCCGAGCCCGATCTGCTGATTCAGTTGGGCGCACGCGTCAGCCGAACCGATCTCTCGCCCTGGGACGACCCGTTCTGGTGGCAGGGCGGCTTCGGCCGCTGGCGGCAGGGGCCCTGGCGTGGGCCGTTCTGGGGCCCGTCCTTCCGGCCGGAGACACCCCGCTACGAGCGCGAGGTGGCCCTGTTGATCCGCGACCGCAGCAGCGGCAAGCCCCTGTTCGAAGCGCGCGCCAGCACCGAAGGCTTTCAGAAGTTGAGCGGCGCCGCCCTGGCGCCGCTGTTCACGGCCGCCTTGACGGGCTTCCCGGCGCTGGGCGTCAACCCGCGCCAGGTGCTGATACCGGCAGCGCCCTGAAAGCACAACGGCCCTCGCGGCCGTTGAGGGTGCTCAGTGCTTGGCCTTGCCGGCCGGCTTGGTCGTCGGTTCGTCGAGCTGCCCACCGTCTTCGTCGGCCGGCGGCTTGGATGCCGCCATCTTCGGCGGTTTCGGCGGCTCGGGCGGGATGACGGGCAGCACCGGCTCGATCTTGTTTTCGCGCATGTACTCGTTCATCTCACGCCAGCCCGCGTACATGGCGGCCTTGTCGGCCTTCTTGTTCAGGGTGTAGCAATCCTCGATGGCCCGTCCGGCATGCCGGCAGGCGCCGCCGATGGCCTTGCTGTCGGCCTCTTTGCGGGCATTCACCGTGGTGGCCGATTCGATGCCCAGCTGGTCACACCCCGCCAGAAGCGCGACCAAGGCGGGCAGCAGGAAGAAGGCGTACAGACGGCGCATGCGGCTTTATCGGCCAGCACGAGCGCCGACTTGAGTGGGCCTGAGCCCAGGCACTCAAAGCCGGCCCAGCCGAGCGTCGGGCTGGCCCCAGCCGTCTCGGCACCCGCATGGCGGGTGCCGAGTGGCGACGGCGGGCCAGCGCAGAGAGCCTGGAGTCAACCGCGTGTCATGGCCAGCAGTGCGGCGACGCGTTCTTCGGTAGGCGGGTGGGTGGAAAACAGCCCGCGCAGGCCGCCCGCCGACAGCGGGTTCATGATCATCATCTGCGCCGTCTCGGGGTGGCGCTCGGCCGCTTCCATGGGCAGGCCCTGGGCGATGCGGTGGATCTTATCCAGCGCGCTGGCCAGCGCAGCCGGGTCGCCCGAGATCTCGGCGCCACCTCGGTCGGCTTCGAATTCGCGCGCGCGGCTGATGGCCATCTGGATCAGGCTGGCCGCCAGCGGCGCCAGGATGGCCACCGCGATGCCGGCAATCGGGTTGCTGCGCTGGCCGTCGTTGCCACGCCCGCCAAACATCATGGCGAAGTTGGCCAGCATGCCGATGGCACCGGCCATGGTGGCGCTGATGGTCGAGATCAGGATGTCGCGGTGCTTCACATGCGCCAGCTCGTGGGCCATCACGCCGCGCAGCTCGCGTGCGCTCAGCGTGCGGATGATGCCGGTGGTAGCCGCCACGGCGGCGTGCTCGGGGTTGCGGCCGGTGGCAAAGGCATTGGGCGCGTCCTCGTCGATCAGGTAGACCTTGGGCATGGGAATGCCGGCCTTGGTCGCCAGCTCGCGCACCATGGCCACGAACTGCGGCGCGGTGCTGTCGTCCACCTCGCGGGCCTTGTACATCTTCAGCACGATCTTGTCGCTGAACCAATAGCTGAAGAAGTTCATGCCCAGCGCTACCACCAGCGCCAGCATCATGCCGGCCTGGCCGCCCATCCAGCGGCCGATCAGCATGAAGAGCGCGGTGATGGCAGCCATCAGGATGGCCGTCTTCATCAGGTTGAACATGGTGCTTGAATCCTCTAGGGTCGCCCGGGATCGGACCTGCATCAGATGCGGCCGGACGCCGCAAGTTCAATTGCCCGGCTTTTTTCCTGGCTTCGATCCGGCCACCCCTGTGTTCAGCACCCGCCCGGCCAAGCCCGGCTTGGCCTGCAACAGGGTCACTGCGTCAATGCGCCGACCACCGGGCCGCTGCACTTGCAGCAGGTCGAGCGCGCCTTCGCCGCAGGCAACAGTCAAGCGGCCGTCCCGCGCCGCCAAGACCGTGCCGGGAACACCTGCTGCGCCCGGCCGCAGGGCGGCGCGCCAGAGCTTGACCACCTCGCCGTCCAACAGGAAGCTGGCCCCAGGAAAGTTGTCGAAGGCGCGCACCCGGCGCTCAATCTCCCCGGCGGGCTGCGCCCAGTCGATTGCCGCTTCGGCCTTGTTGATCTTGTGGGCATAGGTGATGCCCTCGGCCGGTTGCAGCGTGCGATGCAGGGCATCGGGCGCGGCCAGGCCCTGCACCACCAGTTGTCCGCCCAGGGCGGCCAGGCGTTCGTGCAGGCTGGCGGTGGTGTCGTCGGGGCGGATAGGCTCGTGCGCCACCAACAGCATGTCCCCGGTGTCCAGGCCGGCGTCCATCTGCATCAGCGTGATGCCGGTGGCCACGTCACCGGCCTCGATGGCGCGGTGAATCGGCGCCGCGCCGCGCCAGCGCGGCAGCACCGAGGCGTGGATGTTCAGGCAGCCGCGCGCCGGCAGACTGAGCACCCATTGCGGCAGGATCAAGCCGTAGGCGGCCACCACCATCACCTCGGCACCCGCCGCCAGCAGGGCGGCCTGGCCGGCTCGGGCGTCCTCGGGATATTTGCCATCCAGCCGCAGGCTGCGCGGCTGGGCCACCGGGAGGCCGTGCTGCAAGGCCAGGGCCTTGACCGGGGACGGCAGCAGCTTCAAGCCCCGCCCCGCCGGCCGGTCGGGCTGGGTCAGCACCAGCACCACTTCGTGGCCGGCGCCAATCAGTGCCGCCAACGCGGTGGCGGCAAATTCCGGCGTGCCGGCGAAGCAAACTCGCATTCAGCGGCCCTTGCCGAGCTCGTCGCGCGATTTTTTGACCATCTTGGTCTTGATGCGCTCACGCTTGAGCGGGCTGAGGTACTCGACGAACACCTTGCCCAGCAGGTGGTCCAGCTCGTGTTGCACGCACACCGAGGCCAGGCCCTCCACCGTCATCTCGAAGGGCTGGCCATCGCGGCCGGTGGCGCGCACTGTCACCTGGGCGTGGCGCTCGACCTCGTCGTAGATGGTGGGCACCGAAAGGCAGCCCTCGTCGCCGCGGATCATCTCCTCGCTGCGCCAGGTGATCTCGGGGTTGATCAGCACCACCGGCTGGTCCCGCTCGGCCGAGGTGTCCATCACCACCAGGCGAATGTGCGCATCCACCTGGGTGGCGGCCAGGCCCACGCCGTCGGCCTCGTACATGGTCTCCAGCATGTCGTCGACCAGGCGGCGCACACGCTCGTCCACGGCGGCCACGGGCTTGGCCACGGTGTGAAGCCGGGAATCGGGGTAACGCAGGATGTTGAGCTGGGCCATGACGGGTACGGGCCGATGGTGCGCAGTGGCGGGCGTGGCCACCGACACACGGGGTTACGGTTGTGGATGATGCGCAACGCCGGCCGGTGCGGCGGGGCGGCTTGCGCGGCCGCCACACAGCGCATTTCGTTGCGATATCAAGGGTTTATCGGCAGAATCTGCGATGCAGCATGAACATGTGCGGGCCGTCTGGCCTACCATGCTGCGGGTGCTGCATCCCAGGCCGCCAGGGCCCGATTGTGGCATTGGCCCATCCGGAGACCGCCCCCATGCCTTCACGCCCACCCCGCCCTGCCCGCCTTGCCCGCACCGTGCGGATCGGCTGGTCGGTCGCCGCCCTGGGCCTGCTGGTCGGGCTGGCCTTGCCGGCCGCCGCACTCGATCCCATCACCCCCGGCCAGCGCGCCACCGCCCAGCAAGTGGCCAGCCAGGGCGTGCCCCTGTCGGCCCTGGCCGACAACGCACCGCCCTCGCACACCGTGCAGCGCGGCGACACGCTGTGGGCCATTGCATCGATCTTTCTCAAGACCCCGTGGCGCTGGCCAGAGCTGTGGGGCATGAACCTCAACGACATCCGCAACCCCCACCTCATCTACCCCGGCCAGGTGCTGGTGCTGGTCAAGGACGGCGACCGGGCCCGCCTGCAGTTGGCCCGCGGCGGCGCGGCCGAGGGCCAGGCCCCCACCAATACCGTCAAGCTGTCGCCACGGGTGCGCAGCCAATTGCTGGCCAATGGCGCCATCGCCTCGGTGCCGATGCAGCTGATCGCCCCTTTCCTGAATGAAGCGGTGGTGCTCAACCAGGACGAACTGGCCGCTGCACCGCGCATCGTGGCCACGCAAGAAGGCCGGGTCATGGTCTCCCATGGTGAAACCGCCTATGTGCGCGGCAATCTGGCCGGTGCGCGCAGCTTCACCGTGTTCCGCCAGAGCAAGCCCCTGCTCGACCCCACCAGCAAAGAGGTGCTGGGCTACGAAGCCGGCTACATCGGCACCGCCGATCTGGTGCGCACCGATGGCACGTCGCCGGTGGGTGGTTTGCCGGTACCCGCCACCTTCGTGATGACCACCGCCCGTCAGGAAGCCAGCGTGGGCGACCGCCTGGCGCCGGTGCCCGCGCGCGACTACACCGCCTACATGCCGCACGCCCCGGCCACCCCGGTAGGGGGACAAGTGATTTCAGTCTACGGCGATGCCATCACCGGCGGCCAGAACCAGATCGTCTCGCTCAGCCGGGGCAGCCGCGACGGACTCGAGCGCGGCCACGTGTTGGCCCTTTGGCGTGCCGGCGTGCCGGCCACCGACCGTACGGGCGCCAAGCCTCAGCCCATCCAACTGCCCGATGAGCGCACCGGCCTGATCTTCGTCTTTCGGGTGTTCGACCGGGTGTCCTACGCGCTGATCCTGTCGGCCAACGACCCCATCCGCGCCGGCGACCGCTTCAGCAGCCCCTGACCTTGCTTGCCACGGCCGCTGCGGTGTGATCGATCCCGACGAGCTTGCGGCCTGGCTGCACCTGTTGCACAGCCCCGGCGTGGGCCGCGAGGCCGCCCGGCGCCTGCTGGCGCGCTTCGGTTCACCACAAGCGGCCATTGCCGCCTCGCCCGAGGCCTTGCGCGAGTGTGTGGACGCCCCCACCGCCCTGGCCCTGGGCAACCCGCCCGACGGCCATGACCGGCGCCTGGCCGACACCCTGGCCTGGTACCAGGCCGGCCCGGGCCGCCGGGTGATGGTGCTGGGCGACGCCGACTACCCCCAAGCCCTGCTGCACAGCGCCGATCCGCCGCTGCTGCTCTACCTGCTGGGCAATGCCGCCCTGCTCGACACGCCCAGCCTGGCCATCGTGGGCAGCCGCAGGCCCAGTGCCCAGGGCCGTGACCATGCGCATCAATTTGCCCGCGCCCTGGCCGGTCAAGGCTGGACCATCGTCTCGGGCTTGGCCGCCGGGGTGGACGGCGCCGCCCACGAAGGCGCGCTGGAAGCAGGCGGCGCCACCATCGCCGTGATCGGCACCGGCGTCGACCGCGTCTACCCCGCCAGCCACCGCAGCCTGGCCCACCGCATCGCGCAAACCGGCCTGATCGTGAGCGAGCTGCCGCTGGGCGCCCCGCCGTTGTCGGCCCACTTCCCGCAGCGCAATCGCATCATTGCCGGGCTCAGCCGCGGCACCCTGGTGGTCGAGGCTGCCGTGCGGTCGGGCTCGTTGATCACGGCGCGGCTGGCGTCTGAATCCGGCCGCGAGGTGATGGCCATCCCCGGCTCCATCCTGGCGCCGCAGTCCGCCGGCTGCCATGCCTTGATCCGCCAGGGCGCGGCCCTGGTCGAATCACCCGAGCAAGTGCTGGAAGAACTGGGGGCGCTGACGCCCACCACCGCCAAATCGTCCGCAAAATCAGCCACCCTTTCTGCCACCGGTCCAGCCCAAGCACCGCCGCCCGCCACCGAGCCCGACGACCCCGTGCTGCGCGCCCTGGGCCACGATCCGCTGTCGCTCGACGCGCTGATCGACCGTTGCGGCTGGGACGCCCCGGCCCTGTCGGCACGCCTGTTCGAACTGGAACTGGACAGCCAGGTGGCGCGCCTGCCCGGTGGCCTCTACCAGCGCCGGCAAGCCGGCTGAAAGCGCCAGCGTACCGGCCTTCACGGCGGCGGCCACCCCCCGGTTTCGGGCCTGTCCAGAGCCCCGCGCGCACCAGAATCGCTGGGGTATAGTGGTTTCATGTTCGAAGTTCTGGTCTATCTTTATGAGAATTATTGGCGTCCTGACGCCTGCCCGGATCACGACCAGCTGACCCGAAAACTCTCGGCCGTGGGCTTTGAAAGTGATGAAATTGCCGAGGCTCTGACCTGGCTGGACGGGCTGGCTGAAAACGCCCAGGCCTATGCCGCCGACCAGGCCCCCGACAGCCTGCGGGTCTACGGGCCCGACGAAGTCGAGCGTCTGGGTGAGGACTCGATCGGCTTCGTCAGCTTTCTTGAATCCGCCGGTGTGCTGCCGCCGGCCATGCGCGAGATGGTGATCGACCGCGCCACCGCTGTGGGTGATTGCCCGTTGGCATTGGAAGACCTGAAGGTCATCGTGCTGATGGTCTTCTGGAGTCTGGGCGAAGAGCCCGACGCGCTGATCCTCGACGAGTTGTTCGTCGCGCCCGAAGAACGCCTCATCCACTGAGGCCTTCGGGCGGACGCCATTTCGGCGAGGCGCCTGTACGGTTGCGGTTGTACCCGGCCGCCGGCTGCACCAGCCTTTCAGTTCATCAGGCGCGAAGGATCGGCATCCAGCTTGGCCAGGGCATTGCGCGTGGCCTTCACCGTCAAGGCCTCGTCCTGGGCGGGCAACAGCAGCCCGGCCTGCAGGAAGGCCGCCAGCCGCTGCTGTTGAAACAGCACACAGCGCCCGGCCGGCGTGACGAACAGCGACAGCTGCCGGCGCATGCCATGCCATGCCAATTGCACCGTCTCGTGGCGGCCCCGGTATTCCAGCGTGTACCAGCTGCCCACCAGCAACTCGCGCGCCCAGGCCAACATCGGCGCCGTGGGCAGGCTGCCGCCGTCGCCCACCACCTCCAGTTCGGAGCTTTCATGGCCCGATAGATCAAGCACCAGCGATTCGTCGATTTCGACATCCTGGGCGCCGGGCAACAGTTCTTCGATGGACTCCAGACGCTCCATCAGGTCTTGCAGCCTGTCGTTCGGAATCACCGCAGCCTTGGCGGTGAAAGCCGCGGCCAACGCGCTGTTCAGGGCGTTCAGCCGTTCTTCCTGTCGTTCGGCCGCCATGTTGGCCGAGGCCATGCCCTCGCGCAGACGCTTGAGCAGCGGCGGCAAGCGCCGGATGACCTCGGCCCGCTCTTCCCGCGTGACCTTGGCGCTGGCCGACCAGATCAGGTCGGCCGCAGCGCGCTTCATGGTCTTGGTCTCGGCGCTCTGCCCGCCGTAGCGCACGGCCGAGGTGGCCAGCACGTCGGCCCAGACCTGGAACAGGAACTGGCGCACGCCCTCCTGCACCGGCACCTCGTTGAGCATGCGACGCAACTCGATCGTGTACTGAATGGCCAGCGTCTCGCGCTGCTCTACCTGCTGGGCCAGCGACACCCCCCGCCTAGAGGCCTCGTTTTCGTTCTTGAAATAGTGCTCGAGGAAACGCTCGAACTCGACCAGCACGGTCTGGAACACCCGACGTCCCGAGTCGGGGTAGGCCTCGACCACTTGCACCACGCGCTTGATCTCCTTTTCCAGCGCATCTCCCACGCTGCGGCTGGCGCTGTCCAGGCCCATCACGCAGGCGCCCATGCGGTCGATCAGGCGACGCGCAGGGTGGTCCAGCGTGGCAAAAAAATCGGGCTCGCTCACCGCCACCCGCAGCACCGGCATTTGCAGCCGGGCAAACCACACGCGCATCGCCGCCGGGATGCGGTCTTCGGTGAGGATGCTCTGGAACATCATGGCCACGATCTCGATCGTGGCCCGCTCTGCGGGCGTGCTGGCGGCTTGCTTGAGTGCCTGTTTGCCCTGGTTCAGCTCTTCCAGCAGCATCGGCCCGGTCGGGGCGCCGGCCGTACCACCGGCCACGCCAGGATTGCCCGAAGCAGGATCCGAGCCGGGCGTGAAGCGCTTGCGCAGGTTCTGCTGGGCGTTGGTGATGGCCAGCGACAGTGCTTCGGTCACCGGCCGGGCGTGGGCGGTGTCCGAAAAGCCAGGCAGGTGCCGGCCGACCAGGCGGTTCAGACGACCCAACACGGCCTCGGCATGGTCACTGCCGCGCGCCAGCGGCGCAGCGCGGGTCATCATCCGGGTTTCTTCACCCACCGGCGGTCCGCTGCTGCGCCCAGAGGGCGCGCCGGCACCACTGGGCGCGCCTGGCGGTGGAACCGACGCACGAGCACTGGCCTTCTGGCCGGTGGAACCGGGAGGGTAGGCGTTGGTCTGATAGCCCGACGAGGTGGTCGCGGGGGCGCCAGCGCCAACCTGGCCTGCCCCGCTGTCCACGCCTCGCCGGGAAACCGGCCCCGCCGCTGCCACACGCGACGCTGCCACCGCAGAGCTCCCGCCGCCTTGCCCCGCATGGCCATCCACCGTGCGCCGGATGTAGGGCCGAAGGTCGACGTCAGTCATCACGTGCTGGCCCACCAGCCAGCGGTTGACCTCGTGGTAGCACCCTTCGGCAAGGGTGGCAAATTCGTCGTGCAGCAGCGGCTGGGCCTCGCGCCAGTCGCCCGCCGTGAGGCCGGCCGTGCGCCACGAATCCAGCACCAAACGCGCCAGGATGTGGGCACGCAGCGTGTCGTGGGTTGCGAGTTCGCCCCGGCGCTCAAGCATGGACATGCGTGAGCGCAGGTCTGAAAACTCCCAGCCGGCGCGGTCCATGATGGCCAGGGCCAGGCGGGAGGCGAGGATTTCGCGCTCGATCACATCGTTGTCAACCAACGACAGCGCCGCGTCCAGGTTGGGCGGTGGCAGGTCACCCGGCTGCGAGGCGGAGGCGCCATGTTCAAGCACATGCCGCAGTCCAGAGGCCAGCCGGTTGTGCCAGGCGCCGGCCTGCTTGATCAGGCCTTGAACCAGATCCCGGCGCCGCTGGGCCACGGCGTACTCGGCCGACTTGTCCTGCAACTCCCGGGCGGCATTGCCAAGGCGCGTCATCAGTCCGGGCAGCCCCTTGAGCAGCTCGTCAACATACAGCCGCCGCGCTTGGGCGGCAATCTGGGCGGATTCGGCGGCTGTCGCCATGGCTCGAAGCGGGTGGCTTTCTTTGGCTGCAAGGCCTGTCTATACCACGGCGCCCGCGTTGGGATCGTTGGGGTCTTGCTCCTTGCCCGTGGCCTTGACAAGATCCTCGCGCTTGACCCCCAGCCACATGGCGATGGCTGCGGCCACGAACACCGACGAGTAGATGCCGAACAAGATGCCGATGGTCAGGGCCACCGCAAAGTAGTGCAGCGTCGGGCCCCCGAACAGCAGCATCGACAGCACCATCATCTGGGTGGAGCCGTGGGTGATGATCGTGCGGCTCATCGTGCTGGTGATGGCGTGGTCGATCACCTGGCTCGTGGTGAGCTTGCGGTAGCGGCGGAAGGCCTCGCGGATCCGGTCGAAGATCACCACCGATTCATTGACGGAGTAGCCCAGCACCGCCAGCACCGCCGCCAGCACCGCCAGCGAGAACTCCCACTGGAAGTAGGCAAAGAAGCCCAGGATGATGATGACGTCGTGCAGGTTGGCGATGATGGCGGCCACCGAGAACTTCCACTCGAAGCGGAAGGCCAGATAGACCATGATGCCCACGATCACGCAAACCAGGGCCTTGGCGCCGTCACTGGCCAGCTCATCGCCCACGGCCGGGCCGACGAACTCAGTTCGCGACAACTTGATCGGCTCGGTGCCGGCCGCCGTGGCGCAGGACGCGCGGGTGCCCTGCTCGCCCTGCGGCGTGGTGTAGGCCTTGGCGCTGACGGTGCCACCCTCGGACTGACACAACTTGTCGAACACCGAGGCGGCGACTTCACTCTGCTTGCTGTTGCCACGCACGGGCAACCGCACCAGTACGTCGTGCGAGGTGCCGAAATTCTGCACCTGCACTTCGCCAAAGCCCATGGCGTCGACCACAGCGCGGGTCTTCTCGAGGTTGGCGGTCTGGGTGTATTCGACCTCGAGCACGGTGCCGCCGGTGAACTCGATCGACAGGTGCAATCCCCGCGTGACGAGGAAGAACACCGCCAGTGCGAAGGTCACGAAGGAGATGATGTTGAAGACCAGCGCATGCCGCATGAACGGGATGTCGCGGTGGATTCGAAAGAATTCCATGGTTCTGTGCTCCGCGCTGCGCGCTCAGGCCTTGGCAGCCGGTTCGTCGATGTCGGCCACCTTGGCCGCCGGCGCACCGGCCGGGCGCCAAACCTGGCCGATGGACACGCTCTTGAGGCGCTTCTGACCGCCGTACCAGAGGTTGACCAGGCCGCGCGAGAACATCACCGCCGAGAACATGCTGGTGAGGATGCCCAGGCAGTGCACGACGGCAAAGCCGCGCACGAAGCCCGAGCCGAAGGCCAGCAAGGCCAGACCGGCGATCAGGGTGGTGATATTGCTGTCCAGGATGGTGGCGAAGGCACGTTCGTAGCCGGCGTGTATGGCCGCCTGCGGGCTGGCCCCTGCGCGCAGTTCTTCTCGGACACGCTCGTTGATCAACACGTTGGCGTCGATGGCCATGCCCAGGGTCAGGGCGATGGCGGCGATACCCGGCAAGGTCAGCGTGGCTTGCAGCATAGACAGCAGGCTCACCAGCAGCAGCAGGTTGAAGCCCAGCGCCAGGGTGGAGAAAATGCCGAACAGCAGGTAGTAGCCGCACATGAACACCGCGATGGCGGCAAAGCCGTAACCCACGCTGGCGAAGCCCTTGGCGATGTTCTCAGCGCCCAGGCTGGGGCCGATGGTGCGTTCTTCGATGATTTCCATCGGCGCGGCCAAGGCACCCGCCCGGGTGAGCAGAGCCAGGTCGGCGGTTTCCTGCGGGGTGAAATTGCCGGTGATCTGGAAATCGGTGCCGAACTCGCCATTGATGCGCGCCACCGAGATGGCCTCGCCCTTGCCCTTTTCATAGAGCACGATGGCCATGGGCTTGCCCAGGTTCTCGCGGGTGACGTTGCGCATCACCCGGCCGGCGATGTCGTCGAGCTGCACACTGACGGCAGGCCGCTGGTCCTGGTCAATGGTGGCAGCGGCCTTCTTGAGCTGGTCGCCATTGGCGATCACATCACGCACCAGGCCGATGCGGCTGCCATCGCGCTGGGGCACCACCTCGGCGGCCGACGCGGTGTTCGGATCGACCAGGCGGAACTGCAGCGTGGCTGTGCGACCGATGATGTCCTTGGCGCGCGCAGTGTCCTGCACGCCGGGCAGCTGCACCACGATGCGGTCGGCACCTTGCTGCTGGATGACAGGCTCGCTGGTGCCCAGTTCGTTCACCCGCTTGTGCAGGGTGGTGATGTTCTGCTGCACGGCCTCGTCGACCACCGCCTTCTGTGCGGCAGGCTTGATGGTGCCGGCCAGCACCAGATCGGCGCCGTCGGTCGATTCAGCCCATACCAGATCGGGCAGGCGATCCTGCAGCAGCGCCAGGGCCTTTTTCAAGGTGTCCTGGTCGCGAAAGCGGATGTTGATGCCATTGCCGTCGCGGTTGATGCCGGCGTGCCGAATCTGCTTGTCGCGCAGCATGCTGCGGATTTCGATGGTGCTGCTCTCGGCCTTCTTGACCAGGGCCGACTTCATGTCCACCTGCAGCAAAAAGTGCACCCCACCGCGCAGGTCGAGCCCCAGAAACATGGGTTTGGCATTGAAGGTGGCCATCCACTGCGGCGTGCGGCTCAACAAATTGAGCGCCACGATGTAGGACGGGTTGGCCGGATCGGGGTTCAGCGACTTGGCGATCGCATCCTTGGCCTTGATCTGATCATCGGTGTTGTTGAACCGCGCCTTGACCGAATTGCCTTCGAACTGCACGAAGTCGGCCTTCAGGCCCGCCGCCGTCAAGATTTGGGAGACGCGCGGCACCAGGCCGCCGTCGATCTTGAGCGTGGCCTTGCCGCTGGACACCTGCACGGCCGGCGCCTCACCGTACAAATTGGGCAGGGTGTAGAGCAGCCCGATCAGCAGCGTCAGGCCGAGGATCAGGTATTTCCACCAGGGGTAGCGGTTCATGGTGCGTTCCTCGGCCCGGTGGCCGGTGTGGACGGTTGCAGGCCCATCAGGCCCAACAGGGCTGGCGGACGACGGCCGGGCAAGGGTGCCCGGCGCGGGGCATCACTTGCCGTAGGTGCCCTTGGGCAGCACCTGGACCACGGCGCTGCGCTGCACCTGCAGTTCGACGCCATTGCTCACCTCGACAGTGAGGATGCTCTCGCCCATCTTGGCCACACGCCCGATCAAGCCCCCGGCCACCACCACCTCGTCGCCCTTGGCCAGCGCGTCGATCATGGCCTTGTGCTCCTTCTGGCGCTTCATCTGGGGGCGAATCATGATGAAGTACAGCACCACGAACATCAATACCAGCGGCAGCAGCTGGCCGACCGAGCCGAACATTGATTCAATGCCGCCGGCGGCGGGGGCGGCAGTGGCCGCGGTGGTCTGGGCAAAGGCTTGGGAGATAAACACGACTTGAATCCTCGGCTAGGGGCGGCGCGCAGTTTTTGGCGCAGGCAAACCGCCTATTGTAGGTGGGTGGGGTGCAGAAAGACGGACACGCGGAAAGTCGAACTCGGGCAGCCCCTGTGGCCGGCCCCGGTCAGAAAAGCGCCATGCTCAGCTTGCGGCGGTACTGGTCGATCACCGGGTCACTGGGCGCTGCGGCCGAATGGCCAGTCAGCTCCAGCGCACCTTTGGCCTTCTCGGCGCCGGCGCTGGGCTTGGGCTGGGGTTGAGGCTGGGGTTTGCCCATCAGCTCGAGGATGGCCACGAAGGTCTTGCGTGCCAGCTCGCCGTTCCAGGCCTTGTCGCGCATGATGATTTCGAGCAGGGCGTCCATGGCGTCGGTGAAATGGCCGGTAGCCATCAGGCCCTGGGCCAACTCGTAGCGGGCATCGAAGTCGCGGCGGTTGGCCTCGATGGCGGCGGCCAGGGCTTGCGGCGACCGCGCGGTGGGCGCCTTTTCACAGGCGTTGAGCCACAGGCCCAGGGCGGTGATGCGTGCGTCGATGATGGCCTTGCTGGCCACCGGCTCCCAGGCCGAGCGGGCCAGGGCCACCTGGCCGGTCTCGATCAGCAGCTTGACGTAGTCGCAGCGCGCCACGTCGTTGGCCGGGTCGATGGCCACGGCCTGCTGCAGCTTGGACAAGGCAGCGTCCAGGTCGCCTTCGACCTCCAGGGCTTCGGCCTGCGCGGTGTCGTCTTCGGCTTCCAGGGCCTCGGCGCTGGGCAGGTGGCGGTCGAGAAATTCGCAGATTTGCGCTTCCGGAATGGCGCCCACGAAGCCGTCCACCGGCTGGCCGTCCTTGAACATCACGCAAAAGGGGATGGAGCGCACGCCGAAGGCCTTGCTCAGCTGGCCGGCGATCTCGGGCTGGTCGTCGCTGTCCAGCTTGGCCAGCTTGAAGCGGCCACCGTAGGCTGCCTCCACCTTTTCAAGCAGGGGGCCGAGGGTGCGGCAAGGGCCGCACCAGGGCGCCCAGATGTCGAGCAGCACCGGCTGCTGCATCGACGCCTGGATCAGCTCGGCTTCGAAGTTCTGGATGGTGATGTCACTCATGGTGTAGGCCGTGAAAGGCAATGGAAATGCAAAGGGAGCCGCGAAGGGTGAACAACGCACACGGCAGCCAGATCGGGCCGGCCGCCTACAATTCAATGCTTTTGCACCTGCCGGAGCCCAAGCCTTGCCAGACGTGGACACCAGCGTGAAACACGCCCCCCATCCCATCGATGACACCGCGCCCAAGGCGCTGGTCGGCGTGTTGATGGGCTCGTCCAGCGATTGGGAGACGATGCGGCAAGCCGCCCAGATTCTCGCCGAGTTTGGCGTACCGCATGAGTGCCGCGTGGTCTCGGCCCACCGCATGCCCGACGAGATGTTTGCCTACGCCGAAGCCGCCGCCAGCCGGGGCCTGCGCGCGATCATCGCCGGTGCCGGTGGCGCCGCCCACCTGCCGGGCATGCTGGCGGCCAAGACCACCGTGCCGGTGCTGGGCGTGCCGGTGCAGTCCAAGGCCCTGTCGGGTGTGGATTCACTGCACTCCATCGTGCAGATGCCCAAGGGCATCCCGGTGGCCACCTTCGCCATTGGCGCGGCCGGCGCGGCCAATGCGGCGCTGTTTGCCGTGGCCATGCTGGCCACCGGCGACGCCGCCCTGCTGGACAAACTGCAAGCCTTCCGCCTTCGGCAGACCGAAGCCGCAAAAGCCATGACATCGGAGCTGAATTGAGCAACAAGGCCATTCTTCCCGGCGCCACCCTGGGTGTGATGGGTGGTGGCCAGCTGGGCCGCATGTTCGTGCAGGCGGCGCAGGCCATGGGCTACTTCACTGCTGTGCTCGACCCCGATGTCACTTCGCCCGCCGGGCTGGTGTCGCACTACCACATCGAAGCGGGCTACCTGGACGAGCAGGGTCTGGCGCAGCTGATGCAGCGCAGCCAGGCCATCACCACCGAGTTCGAGAACGTGCCGGCCGGCGCCCTGGTCACCCTGGGTGCGCACCGCCCGGTGGCCCCAGGCGCCGAGGCCGTGGCCGTGTGCCAGGACCGCGCCAAGGAGAAAGCCCAGTTTCGCCGCAGCGGCGTGCCCTGCGCACCCTTTGCACTGATCGACAGCCCCGAGCGCCTGGCCGCCGTGGCCGACGAACTGCTGCCCGGCATCCTCAAGACTGCCCGTCTGGGCTACGACGGCAAAGGCCAGGTGAATGTGGCCGACCGCGCCGACCTGGCCGCCGCCTGGGCCACCCTGGGCGAAGTGCCCTGCGTGCTGGAGAAGCGGCTGGCCCTGGCGCTGGAGCTCAGCGTGGTGGTGGCGCGCAATGCCGATGGCGACGTGGTACGCCTGCCAGTGCAGCAGAACCTGCACCGAAACGGCATCCTGGCGGTCACGCAGGTGCCGGCACCCGATGCCTCGCCGGCCCTCCAGCAACAAGCGGGCGATGCCGCCGCTGCACTGGCCAACGACATGCATTACGTGGGCGTGCTGTGCGTCGAATTTTTCGTGATTGCGGCTGCCCAGCCAGGGGCGGCGGGCACGCTGGTGGCCAACGAGATGGCGCCGCGCCCGCACAACTCGGGCCATTGGTCCATCGATGGCGCCGATGTCAGCCAGTTCGAACTGCAGGTGCGCACCCTCACGGGCCTGCCGCTGGTGACGCCACGCCAACATTCGGCGGCGGTGATGCTCAATCTGCTGGGTGACCTGTGGTTTGCGGGTGGCACCTCGAAAGAAAAGGCCCCGCCCTGGGCCGAGGTGCTGGCGCTGCCGGGCGTGCACCTGCACCTGTACGCCAAGACCAGTGCTCGCCCAGGTCGCAAGATGGGCCACCTCACTGTCACCGCCGGCACGCCGGAACAGGCCAGGGCTGTCGCCGGCCGAGCCGCTGCCATGCTTGGCCTGCCGGCCGTCTGAAATGACGCCCCCACGCTCCTTGCACTCGCTGCCCCCCAAGGGGGCGCCTCAGGCCCTTCGGGCGGCCGGGCGGGCCTGAGATGTCCGCCCCCACGTCGCTTCGCTCCTGCCCCCCAAGGGGGCGCTCAGCCGCCTTGGGGCGGCCCGGCGACGGCTGAGCCCCCGAATGCCGGTGCTTCGCGGTAACGACCCCGCGGCCGTGGCCGCCGCCGCCGCCCGCCTGGCCGAGGGCGGCCTGGTCGGCTTGCCCACTGAAACCGTGTATGGCCTGGGCGCACGCGCCGACAACGATGGCGCGGTGGCCGCCATCTTTCAGGCCAAGGGCCGACCCGCCGACCACCCTCTGATCGTGCATGTGGCCGATGCGGCACAGGCGGCCGCCTTTGCCGCCAGGCTGCCGCCAACGGCGCAGCGCCTGATGCAGGCCTTCTGGCCGGGCCCGGTCACGGTGATCGTGCCGCGCAAACCGGATGTGGCAACCGCGTCTGCAGGCGGTCAGGACAGCATCGGCCTGCGCTGCCCTGCCCACCCAGTGGCCCAGGCCCTGCTGCGCCAGGCCGCCGCGCTGGGTGTGACCGGTGTGTCGGCCCCCAGCGCCAACCGCTTTGGCCGGGTCAGCCCCACCAGCGCCGCGCATGTGGTGGCTGAATTCGGGCCCGACCTGCTGGTGCTGGACGGCGGCGACTGCCCGGTGGGCATCGAATCGACCATCGTCGATTGCACCCGCAGCCATCCGGTGCTGCTGCGCCCGGGCCTGCTCACCCGAGCCGTGCTGGAAGCCGCGCTGGGTGAGCCTCTGCTGGCTGCTGACATCGATGCACCGCGGGCCCCGGGCACGCTGGCCTCGCACTACGCGCCGCGCGCACGGGTGCGGCTTTGGGCCAGGCAGCCGCTGGACGCCGCACTTCACGATCGCGCAATGTGCCCACCGGGGCTGGCGGTATATTCACGCCGGGTTGGCGATGCCAGCCTGGGGGCCTTGTGGCGGCGCATGCCGGACGATCCCGCTGCGGCGGCCCATGAACTGTTTGCCGTGCTGCGCCATCTGGACGACCAGGGCGTGGCCGAAATCTGGGTTGAGCAACCGCCTGAAGATCCCGCCTGGGAGGGCGTGCTCGACCGTCTGCGCCGTGCTGCGGCGGGTTGAACAGCCCGCCCAAACCGACGCCCTTGTGCTGCTGATGGACCATCGATGACCTCTCTTTCTGACCTGCGCCGCCTGAGCGTGCGCGTGCTGGCCCCCGTGGCCCTTGCGGCTGCCCTGCTGGCAGCCTGTGGTGGCGGCACTTCCCAGGTCGAGGCTTTCAAGCCCACCCGCGTGATCGCTCTGGGCGACGAGAACAGCGTGATCGTCAACGACGGCACCAACGACGGCTTTCGCTACACCATCAACGACCGCCGGGGCACCACGGTCGGCAAGTGCGCCTTGCTGCCCATCTTTGTGCAGTCTCTGGCCAGCTACTACGGTTACGTGTACGAGCAATGCAACCCGGCAGCCGCCACACCCAAGGCGTTCATCCGCGCGATCGCCGGGGCCAAGGTGGACGATCCCGCCAGTGGCCTGGCGCAGCAGGTTGCCGCCTCAGGCACCCTGGGCAAGGGTGACCTGGTCAGCCTGATGATCGGCGCCAACGACGTGATCGAGCTCTATGAGCGGGTGCAGGCTGGCGCGATCAGTTCGGCGGATGCCGTCCTCGAAGTCGAGCGCCGTGGCACCCGTGCGGCCGAGCAAGTCAACGCCATCCTGTCTACCGGGGCAAGGGCGATCATCGTCACCATCCCCGACATGGGATTGAGCCCCTATGCCGCCAATGCCAACAAGACCAACCCCGGCGCATCGGCCCTGCTGTCGCGCCTGACGACGGATTTCAACGGCTTCTTGCGCACCCGTATCAACGCCACCGCCTACGACGGCCGCAACTACGGCCTGGTGCTGGCCGACGACATCGTGGCGGCCATTGCCAAGACGCCCACCGCCTTTCTGTCGGCGCCGGCCAGTGCCGCCACTGCGGCATGCACCACGGCCTCGGTGCTCGACTGCAAGGTGACCGACAACACCACCACCACCACGCTGGTGACGGGGGCGCTGACCACCTCGCACCTGTGGGCCAGCGACCGCCACATCGGCCCCGAGGTGCATGCCCGCATCGGCCAGCAGATGCAACAGCGGGCGGCCAACAACCCGTTCTGACGTTTCTCGGGCAGCGCACCTTGCGCCGGCCCGGATGCCATGCCGCCCTGCCTGCTCGCCCTCGACACCTCGACCGATGCCCTGTCGGTGGCACTGTGCACACCGGCCGGGCGCTGGCACCGCAATGAGGCAGGGGGCGCACAGGCCTCGGCCCGCCTGATCCCGGCGCTGATAGGCCTGCTGCAGACCGCCGGCATCGGCTGGTCGCAGTTGCAGGCCATCGCTTACGGCCAGGGGCCGGGCGCCTTCACCGGCCTGCGCACCGCCTGCGCCGTGGCCCAAGGCCTGGCCTTCGCCCACGGCACGCCGCTGTTGCCCATCGACAGCCTGGAGATCGTGGCCGAGGACGCGCACGCCCAGGCCAGCGCCGGCGCTGCACCCGACACGCTGTGGGTGGCCATGGATGCGCGCATGGACGAGGTCTATGCCGCCGCTTACCACCGCGCGGCGGATATCCCGGCCGTCTGGCAGGCCACCGAGGCACCGCGCCTGTGGACCTTGCCTGCCCTGGCCGATGCCTGGATCAGCCAGCCACCGGTGGCCGTGGCCGGCAGCGCCTGCGCGGCCTTTTCCGGGCGCCTGCCCTTTGGCACGGCCCAGCGCTGGCCCGACACCGACAACCGCGCCTCCGCCCTGCTGCGTTTGGCCGAAGCGGCCTGGCGCCAAGGTCGCGGCATCCGTGCCGCCGATGCCCTGCCGCTCTATCTGCGCGACAAGGTGGCCCAGACCACGGCCGAGCGCCTGCTGGCCAAGGCCGCAGCGGCGGCCGCTGCGGCATGAACGCCTTGCTGCGCCCCGCAGCCCCGCTGGCGTCCCGTCCCATGGTGGTCGCCGACCTGGCCGTTGTCATGCCCATCGAGGCTTCGGCCTACAGCCACCCTTGGACACACGGCAACTTCATCGATTCCCTTGCTGCGGGCTACCGGGCCATGCTGCACTGCGACGCGCGGGACCGCGTGCTGTGCTACAGCGTGGCCCTGCCCGGGTTTGAAGAAACCCATTTGCTCAATCTGACCGTTGCACCCGCGCACCAGGGCCAGGGGCTGGGCAGCGCCATGCTGAGCGAACTGGCCGATTGGGCCCGCACCCGAGGCGATGCCGCGCTGTGGCTGGAGGTGCGCCCGAGCAATGGCCGCGCACGGGCGCTGTACCAGCGCATCGGCTTCAAGGAGGTCGGGCTGCGGCGCCAGTACTACCCGGCCGATCAGGGTGAACGCGAGGATGCCGTGGTGATGCGCCTGGACTTGAAGCCACCAGCGCAGGAAGTTGCACATGCGCTGGTCTGATCGCCAGCAGACCATGCTGCAGACCATGGGCCTGCGCCTGTGGCTGCCTGCCGATTGCACGCCTCATGCACCGATTGAAGCCGTGACCGGACCAGTGGTCGAGCCTCTGGCCAAAGCGGCGCCGGCAAACGTGTCGCCCGATTCACCCGTTCACACGATGGACTGGGCAGCGCTTCAGGCCGCCGTGGCCGCATGCCGCGCCTGTGGCCTGTGCGAAACCCGGCGGCAAACCGTCTTTGGCGTGGGCCACCCGCAGGCGCAGTTGATGGTGGTGGGTGAAGCCCCGGGTGAACAAGAAGACTCGAGCGGTGAACCCTTCGTCGGCCCGGCCGGCCAGTTGCTCGACCGCATGCTGGCCGCCCTGGGCCTGACCCGCGCCGAAGCCGCACCCGGGCGCCAGGTCTTCATCGCCAACACGCTGAAGTGCCGCCCGCCGCGCAACCGCAACCCGACGGCCGAAGAACTGGCTGCCTGCCAGCCCTTCCTGGAGCGCCAGGTGGCCTTGGTGCAGCCGCAGGTCATACTGGCAATGGGCAAGTTTGCGGTGCAAACCTTGCTGGGCAGCGATGCGCCGGTGGGCAAGCTGCGTGGTCAGGTGCACCGCTGGCGCGGTGTGCCGCTGGTGGTCACCTACCACCCGGCCTACCTGCTGCGCCAACCGGCCGACAAGGCCCGCGCCTGGGACGACCTGTGCCTGGCGCGCGAGGTGATGGCCCAGGCCACCGCAAGCACGCCGCCCGCCTGAGTTGCCCGCCCCCACGTCGCTTCGCTCCTGCCCCCCGAGGGGGCTCTCAGCCGCCTTGGGGCGGCCCGGCGCCGGCTGAGCCCGAGCCCGCGCCTTACTTCTTGGCCTTGACCGGCCGCTTCCAGCCGGCGATGGCCACCTGCTTGCCGCGCGCCACCGTCAGCTGGCCGGCTGCCGTGTCCTTGCTGATGGTGCTGCCGCCACCCACGGTGCCGCCTTCGCCGATGGTGACCGGTGCGATCAGCACGCAGTTGCTGCCGATGTGCACATCCGCGCCGATCACCGTGCGGTGCTTGTGGGCGCCGTCGTAGTTGGCAGTGATGCTGCCCGCGCCGTAGTTGACACGCTCACCCACCGTGGCGTCCCCCAGGTAGGCCAGGTGGTTGGCTTTGGCGCCCTTGGCCAGGGTGCTGTTCTTGACCTCGACGAAGTTGCCGATGTGGACCTCGTCGCCCAGCTCGGCGCCGGGCCGCAGCCGGGCGAACGGCCCGACCATCGCACCGGCGCCCACCGTCGCGCCCTCGATGTGGCTGAACGGGTGGATCACCGTG
>JANOAQ010000089.1:0-5926 GCA_031411195.1 Burkholderiaceae bacterium
ACACGGGCAGCGGCAGCCCATCGGCCCACGTCTACAGCTGGCCCCTGAGCACCTACATCGCCGAGCCACCGTTCTTCAGCGGCTTCACGATGCAGCCCCCGGCCCTGGTGGCCGGCGTGCAACGCGCGCGCATCATGGGCCTGTTCGGCGACAGCATCACCACCGACCACATCAGCCCCGCCGGCAGCTTCACGGCAACCACACCGGCTGGGCGTTATCTGTTGGCCCTGGGGGTGCTGCAGGCCGACTTCAACAGCTACGGCGCCCGCCGCGGCCACCATGAGGTGATGTTGCGTGGCACGTTTGCCAACGTGCGCCTGAAGAACCTGATGCTGCCCACGCTGGCCTACGGCGCACAGGTGGAGGGCGGCTTCTCGCGCATCGGCACCTTGCAGATGCCGTTCTTCGACGCGGCCATGCAGTACCTGGGCGTCGGCACACCCACGGTGGTGTTTGCCGGCGAGGAGTACGGCACTGGCTCCAGCCGCGACTGGGCCGCCAAGGGCACAGCGCTGCTGGGCATCAAGGCGGTGGTGGCACGCAGCTTCGAGCGCATCCACCGCAGCAACCTCGTGGTCATGGGCGTGTTGCCGCTGCAGTTCAAGGCGGGCGACTCCTGGCAATCCCTGGGCCTGACCGGCGACGAAACCGTGGAGGTTCGGCTGGCCGCGCCGGTGCTGCCGATGTCCGACGCCCTGCTGGTGATCGTCGACCCCAACGGCGCCCGTCGGGAGCTGCAGGTGACGCTGCGCATCGACACCGCCATCGAGGTGCTGTACCACCAGCATGGCGGCATCCTGCCCTTCGTGCTGCGCCAGTTGCTGGCCGGGCAGGCGGGCGAGGCGGCCGCGCCACCCGTGGCAGGACCCGAACCGGCTGGCACGCCCTCGGTCCTGCCCGCACCGTCGCTGGCGGCAGAGAAGGCCAATTTCACCTCGGAAGGTTCACCACCGCCGGGCATGGTGTCCACCACCCAGCCCGCGCGCTCGGGCGCTGCAGATCCCGACCCGGTCGCCGGCTGATCAGATCATTTCCTCGACAGTCAGCAGGCGGTAGTACACCGCCAGGGTGGCGCCGTTGGTGCGGGCGATTTCACTGGCGGCCGTTGCATGGTCCAGGTCGTCCACCTTCACCAGCAGCCAGCGGTAGCCCTGCTGGGTCAGCTCGACATAGCGCCGCAACAGCGTGATCTCGAAGCCGAAACCAGCTGCAGCACCAGCGTTGTCGACCAGGGCCTGGAGCTCGCTCAGTTCTTCCCTGGGCGTGAAGTGAAGTACCGCCGTGCCGGCCCAGCCGGCACCGAGCAAGGCCGATTCCAACGCATCCACCTGGCCCTGGGTGGGCAAGCCCATCATCACGTGGCCTACCGGCTTGAAGGTGCCGAAGGAGGTGGGCAGGCCGTCGGCCGCCATGGTGCTGCTCGACGCAGCCGCATCGGCCGAGCTTGCAAGCGAGGATGCGTTCGCCGCCTCGGATTGGGGTTTGAACATGGCGTTTCCTTGAGGGGGGGTTGAGGGGGGGGTGGGGGCTGTGGCTGCTGCTGCACCCGCCATGATTACGGCCTGTACCGCCGCAGTCTGTATGGGGGCGAACAAACCGGGTCTGCCACTGAACCAGCGGCTGACACGGTTGACCGGCGCACCGGGTATGAAAGCGGTTTCAGACTAGACTTTCGTGCATGCCTGCCCTGCCCTACCAAGACCCTGCCCAGCCGATCGAGGAGCGCATCGCCGACCTGCTGGCGCGCATGACGCTGCCCGAAAAGGTGGGCCAGATGCTGCAACTGGACGCGCGCCAGGACGTGGCGGGTCTGATCGCCAACTTCCACGTGGGCTCGATCCTGCACACCTCGCCCGAGGACATGCACGTGGCCGCCCGCTGTGTGCAGGCCACGCGCCTGCGCATCCCCCTGCTCACCGCCGACGATTGCATCCACGGCCACTCGTTCTGGCCCGGCGCCACCATCTTTCCCACCCAGCTCGCCATGGCCTGCACCTGGGACGCGGCGCTGCTGCAGCAGGTGGGCCGGGTGGTGGCCACCGAAGTGGCCGCCACCGGCCTGCACTGGACCTTCTCGCCCGTGCTGTGCATTGCGCGCGACCTGCGCTGGGGCCGGGTGGGCGAAACCTTTGGTGAAGACCCGCACCTGATCGGCGACCTGGGCGTGGCCCTGGTGCAGGGCTACCAGGGCCAGGGGCTGCACGACCCCAGTGCCATCCTGGCCTGCGCCAAGCACTTTGCGGGTTATTCCGAAACGCAGGGCGGGCGCGACGCGAGCGAAGCCGACCTCAGCCCGCGCAAGCTGCGCGCCTGGTTTCTGCCGCCCTTCGAGCGCGCCGCACGCGCGGGCTGCCGCACCTTCATGCTGGGCTACCAGTCGATCGACGGCGTGCCCATCACCGCCAACGAGTGGCTGCTCAACGACGTGCTCAAGGGTGAATGGGGCTTCACCGGCACCCTGGTGACCGATTGGGACAACGTGGGCCGCATGGTGTGGGAGCAGAAGACCCAGCCCGACCACGCCAGCGCCGCCGCCGTGGCCGTGAAGGCCGGCAACGACCTGGTGATGACCACCCCCGGCTTTTTTGAAGGCGCGCAGGAAGCCGTGCGGCGCGGCTTGTTGCAAGAGGCCGATCTGCACCCCGCCGTCACCCGCATCCTGCGGCTGAAGTTCGAATTGGGGCTGTTCGAGAACCCTCGCCTGCCCGACCCGGCGCTGCAGGCCGTCGTGATTGGCGCAGCCGCCCACACCACCCTCAACCACGAGGTGGCGCGCCGCTCGCTCGTGTTGTTGCGCAACGACGGCTTGCTGCCGCTGTCGGCCGCCAGGCCGCTGCGCATCGCCGTGGTGGGGCCCAATGCCGACGACCCGCATGCCCAGCTGGGTGACTGGGCCGGTGCATCGGGCCAGGTTGACTGGATGCCCGACGGCCACCCGCGCGCCCTGACCAGCACCGTGCTGGATGGCTTGCGCGCACTGGCGCCGGCCGGCTCGACCATCGTGCATGCGCGCGGCGCCGACATTGCCACCCTGGCGCCCGATCCCGATGGCGACACTTTCGAGGACGGCCAGCCCCGCCCCTGGATCGCCGCGGCGGCGCCGGTTGACGAGGCGCTGCTGGCCGAAGCCGTGGCGGCCGCCCGCGATGCCGATGTGGTGGTGGTGGTGGTGGGCGACAACATCGCACTGGTCGGCGAGTCGCGCTCGACCGCTACGCTGGCACTGTTTGGCGGCCAGCACGCCCTGATCGACGCACTGGCTGCCACCGGCAAGCCCATGGTCGTGGTGTTGCTGGCATCGAAGCCCTTGATCCTGCCCGATGCGGCCCTGGCCGCCAGCGCCATCGTCTGTGCCTTCAACCCGGGCATGCAGGGCGGCCTGGCGCTGGCCGAACTGCTGTTCGGGCAGATCGAGCCCAGTGGCCGCCTGCCCATCAGCTTTGCCCGGCACGCCGGACAGTTGCCGGTGTACTACAACCAGATCAACGGCCAGCACGGCCACCGCTATGCCGACCTCACGCAGGCGCCGCAGTTTGCGTTCGGCGAAGGCCTTTCCTTCACCAACGTTCGCTACAGCGACCTGCTGGTCTCGCCCAAGTCGCTGCAGCGCGGTGGCCTGCTGCGCGCCCAGGTGGCTCTGCACAACACCGGCCGTCGGCCGGCGCTGGAGACGGTGCAGGTGTACGTGCGTGATCTGGTCACCAGCGTCACCTGGGCCAACCGCGAGCTCAAGACCTATCGCCAGGTGTGGTTGGCCGCCGGCCAGCGGCTGGTGGTCGAGCTGGCCTTGCCGGTGGACGACTTGAGCCTGGTCGACGCCCAGGGCCGGCGCGTGGTCGAGCCCGGCGCCTTCGAGCTGCTGGTGGGGCCCAGCTCGCGGCCGCGCGACCTGCTGACCGCGCGCTTTGACGTCGACGTCAGCGCATGACCCGGCCGATCACGAGGCCCACCGCCGCCGCCACCAGCACCGACGTCAGCGGACGGCTGCGCACCGTGGTACGCAAGCCTTCGCTCCACTCGTCACGCTTGGCCAACAACTGATCCGAAGTGGCCTGCAGCGTGACGCCGGCGGCCGAGACGCGCTCGCCCAGTTGCCGCACCACCGGCGCTGCGCCCACGGCCAGGCGGTCGATGGCGTTGTGCGCCCCGTCCACGGCGTTGTTCAACAGGCCCACCGCAGCGGTCGGTGCCTTTTCGCTGCCGGGCAGCATCGAGGTGTCGGGCACGCGCGAGCGCGGCTCGCCGTTGTGCCAGGGCTGGTCGTTGGAACGGTCGGACAAGAGGGTATCGGTCATGGGATTTCCGGTGTGACGCAGGCGGCCCGCAGCGGGTCCGTGGTCGGGTTCAAAGAGTAAGACGACGCAACCTTAGAGGCCTGCGCCGAAAGGGTCTGTGTGCTCTCGCACAGTGCACCGGCCCACAGACACCGGGTGCCTCAGGCCCGAAGATTGGGCGATGAGCAAACGAATCCGCGTCTTCGCCTGGGGCAAGACTTTCCGGCGCAGCGTTGCCGCGATGACGCGCCTGGCCACGGTCTCTGGCAAACGCGTGCTCACCAAGACCTTGAAGCCGGTGCCCGCCAGAAGAGCACCGCCACCGGGTGCCGGCGCCTGGACCTTGGGCGTCGCCCTGGGCGCGACGGGCAACCGGCGCTTTCACCTGTATTGCCCGCCCGGGGTCACGCACAGTGAGCGCCTGCCACTGCTGGTCATGTTGCACGGTTGCGGCCAGGATGCCAACGGCTTTGCAGCCTGCACGCGCATGAACCGGATCGCGCAGCGCGAGCGCTTCCTGGTGCTCTATCCTGAGCAGGACCGTCTGGCCAATGCACAAGGTTGCTGGAACTGGTATGCCACCGACAACGGCCGCGCCCATGGCGAGGCGGCACTGATCCTGCAGGCGATCAGCCAGGTCTGCCTGCTGCAACCGGTAGACCCGGCGCGCGTGGCCATCGCGGGGCTGTCCGCCGGTGCCAGCATGGCCGCCTTGCTGGCCACGCGCAGCCCCGCGCGCTTCAAGGCGGTGGTGATGCACTCGGGCATTCCCCCGGGCACGGCACATTCCACCCTGTCGGCGCTCAGTGCCATGCGAGGCCGCCGCCCGACGTCGCCCTTGCCCGCTGCAGCGGGCGCAACGGCCACACGCTGGCCACCCTTGCTGGTGATCCACGGCGACGCCGATGGCGTGGTTTCGGCGCAGAACGGTCAGGCTGCAGTCCAGGCCTGGGCCGACGCGGCCGGCGCACGGGCCGGCCCCGCGCGCCGCTTGCAGCGTGGCCAGCGCTACCCGATGTCGGTGACGGATTTCAAGCTGCAAGGCCGCACCGTGGCCACGCTGGCCGAAGTGCATGGCCTGGCCCATGCCTGGAGCGGCGGCGCCCCCGGCCAACCCTTCAGCGATGCACACGGACCCGACGCATCGCGCATGGTCTGGGCCTTTGCAAGCCGGCAGTTCGCACTGACGCCTTGAGCGCCCACGCAGGCCCGGTCCGGCCTGGCGTGGGCGCAAAGTCCAGTTCGCCAACGCACAGACCCCGTGCGGCGGGCCCATCAAAGTGGCGCCTGCATTCACCCGGTCGGGTCGGTGAAACACCCGCACCGGCCCAACTTTCAGTTCAGGACCACCCATGGCCGCTACCGGCAACACCTACGAAGACTTTGCCAGCCCCCGCGCCGTCGGCGCCGGGGTGATCGAGAAACCCAGGTCGCTGCAGGGCGCCGTCTCCTGGGGTGCGATCGCTGCCGGCGCGGCTGCAGCCGCGGCGCTGTCGCTCAACCTGTTGATCCTCGGGGTGGGCCTGCAGCTGTCGGCCGTGTCGCCCTGGGCCCGCGAGGGTGTCAGCGCAACGACCTTCGGCGTGTCGACCATCCTGTGGCTGACGCTCACGCAGTTGCTCGCGTCGGGCATGGGCGGCTACCTTGCCGGC
>JANOAQ010000090.1:0-1662 GCA_031411195.1 Burkholderiaceae bacterium
GTCCATCTCTTCGCTGGCCATGGCCGCCAGATGGCCGCCCCAGACATTGGCCTCGATCAGCACCTCGTTGGCGATGACGTCGAGCTTCTTCTGCACCTCGCCCTGCACGTTTTCGGTGTCGGCACTGCCCAGCACCTCGCCCAGCGCGCCTTTGTTGACGGAGATGGCGATGTGCTTGCAGGCACGGGCCACGGTTTCGATCAGCAAGCGCAGCGGGGGCGGAATCTGGCCCCGGTCGCGTTGCTGTTCGACCAGGTACTGGGTGAGACTGATGCGCTTCATGGTGCGATGTTCGAAGTGGAACGGTCAGGTCGATCGGGCTCAGGCTTCGAGCGACTTGGTGACGATCTCGCGCACGTCGTCGCTCAGGCGGCTGGCGCCAGCCACGCGGGCAACGGCCTCGCGCGCGGCGCTGCGCCAGGGCTCGGCCAGGGTGCTCCAGCGGTCCATCGAGCGGGCCAGGCGCGCGGCCAACTGCGGGTTGATGGCGTCGAGTTCGAGCACGCGGTCAGCCCAGAACACATAGCCCGCGGCATCGCTGCGGTGAAAGGCGGCCGGGTTTTCGCGGCACAGGCCGGACAGCAGCGCGCGTGCCCGGTTGGGGTTCTTCAGCGAAAAATCAGGGTGCTGCATCAGCGCCTTGACGCGCGCCAGCACCAGCCCGTTACCCCCGTCGATCGCCTCACAGGTGGTGGCCTGCAGGTTGAACCACTTGTCGATGACCAGTTCGTCACCTGCAAACAGGGCGTGAAAGCGCGCCAGCGCCGCGTCTGCCAGTGGTGAATGGCCATCCACCAGGGCCAGCAGTGCGCCAAACCGGTCCGTCATCTGGGCCGCGTCCTTGAAGCGCTGGTAAGCGCGGCCCGGCCACACCTCGTCGCCGGTTTGCACCGCGTGTAGCACCAGCATGCGCAAGGCATGGTTGGCCAAGGCGCGTCGGCCCGCCTGGGCGGCATTGGGCTGGTAGCCCTCGCGCACCTGGCTGGCTTCAAAGGCCTGGGCCCAGTCGGCCTGCAATGCGCTGGCCAATTGGCGGCGCAGTTGCTCACGCAGGCGGTGGATGCGCTGCGGGTTGACGGGTGCCCCCGCGCGCTCGGCCACATAGGTTTCACCGGGCAGGGTGAGCACCGCGTCCTTGAAGCCGGCATCCAGCGCGGGGTCGTTCAGCAGTGCACGCAGGGCGGCCAGGTAGGGCGCGTCCAGCGGGGGCAGGTCACCATCACCGGGCAAGGCGGCCAGCAGGCGGTTCAGCGACAGGCGCTGACCGGCCTCCCAGCGGTTGAAGGCGTCGCTATCGTGTTGGGCCAGCACCAGCAGGTCGCTGTCGCCGAGGCCATCGTCCAGGTGCACCGGGGCCGACAAACCACGCAGCAGCGAGGGCACCGGCGCCGAAGCCACATCGATGAAGGTGAAGGTCTGCTCGGCTTCGGTCAGCACCAGCACGCGCTCGGTGCCGCTGGCCTGGGTTTCGCCCGCCAACTTCAAGGGCAGGGCCTGGCCGTCGGCGCCCAGCAAGCCCATCAACACCGGGACCAGCGTGGCTTGCTTGACCGGCTGGCCAGCCGAGGGCTGGGCGCTCTGGCGCAGCGTCAGGGTGTAGCGCTGGGTCTGCGCGTCGTACTCGCCGCGCGCTTGCAAGGTGGGCGTGCCGGCCTGGCCATA
>JANOAQ010000091.1:0-14915 GCA_031411195.1 Burkholderiaceae bacterium
CCTTGCTGCAGTAGCGGCGGTGGCGGCGGCGCTGGTGCGGGCGCCGGCCAGCAGGCGCCGGCTACTGCACTGCGCGGGGCTGAAAGTGCGCAAAGGCCTGGCCGAATGCCTCGTAAGCCGCCGTGTCGGCAGGCGTTGCCACCGGCGGCAGGGCAATGGCCAGCACGGCATACAGGTCGCCCGCCACCTTGCCTGGCAAGCCCTTGCCGCGCAGGCGCAGTTGGCGGCCGGGGGCAGATGCCGGCGGGATGGTCAGCTGAACCGCACCGGTGAGCGTGGGTGCGGTCACGGTGGCACCCAGGGCCGCCTCCCAGGGCGCCAGCGGCAGATCGAAGAACACATCCCGCCCGACCAGCCTGAACACGGCGTGCGGCAGGATGTCGATCTCCAGGTACAGGTCGCCCGCCGGCCCACCGCCTTGGCCCGAGCCACCCTGGCCGGCCAGCCGCAGCTTCTGGCCACTGCGCACACCGGCCGGGATGGCCACGTCCAGGCTGCGCTCGGTCACGGTGCTGCGGCCGGTGCTGTCCACCACCGGCATGCGCAGGTTCACCGTACGGCGGGCGCCGCTGTAGGCGTCGGCCAGGTCGATGCCGATGCGGGCATGGTGGTCACCGCCTTGCCGGGGTGCACGGCCCGGGTGGCGTTGGTGCGGGCCCGGGCCGCTGCCCCCTCGGCCAAAGATGGATTCGAAGAACTCGCTGAAGTCGGGCTCGCCGTGCCCGGCGCCCGGCTCGTCGCCCCGCCCGCTGAACTCGAAGCCCCCGCCCCAGCCGGGTGGTGCCTCGAAGGGCTGGCCCCGGGCGTAGCGCTGGGCGATGTCGTCGTAGGCGGCGCGGCGCTCGGGGTCGATCAGGGCCTCATGTGCTTCGGCCACCGCCTTGAAGCGGTTTTCGGCGTCGGGCTCCTTGCTCACATCGGGGTGGAACTTGCGCGCCAGCTTGCGGTAGGCGCGCTTGATCTGTTCCGGGGTGGCCGTGGGCTTCAGGCCGAGCGTGGCGTAGTAGTCCTTGAATTCCATGACTGAACGATGCTGCCCGGCGGCGGCTGCACGGTCTGTGCGTTGTGGCACCAACCGCCGTGGCCGCAGTGGCCTTCGTCGTCAAGGCCGCATGGCAAAGTCCGCCGCCTTGCCCGGCGTGCGCAGCGGCTCGGCCAGGCGGGCAAAGTCGCACAGCAGGGATCGGGTGCGGCGCGGGTCGATGATCTCCTCGACCCAGAATTTCTCGGCACTGCGAAACGGCGAGCGCAGCGCGTTCAACCGTGTCTCGATGGCCTGGCGCTCGGCGGCCGGGTCTTCGGCGGCTTCGATGTCGGCGCGGTAGGCCGCTTCCACACCGCCTTCGAGCGGCAGCGATCCCCAGTAGCCCGACAACCAGGCGTAGCGCAATGACAAGCGGCCGCCCGGCTGGTGCGCCGCGCCGGCCACGCCAAAGGCATTGCGCACGATCACCGTGCACCAGGGCATGGTGGCCTGGTTCATCGCGGCCATGGCGCGCACGCCGTGGCGGATGGTGGCAGTGCGCTCGGCCTCCGGCCCGATCATGAAGCCCGGGCAGTCCATCAGGTAGACCACCGGCAGGTGGAAGGTTTGTGCCAGGTCGATGAAGCGCACCACCTTCTGGCAGGTGTCGGCGCTCCAGGCGCCGCCGTAGTGGTACGGGTCGCTGGCCATCACCGCCACCGGGTGGCCGCCCAGGCGCGCCAGGCCGGTGATGATGGAGCGGCCGAACATCGCGCCCATCTCGAAAAAGCTGCCCGCATCGACCACCGATTCAACGATGGGCCGCATCTTGTAGACCTGCCGGCGATTGCGCGGTATGGCCTTCATCAGCGCTTCATCGGCGCGCTCGGTGTCATCGCTGCAGGGCAAGACCGGCGGCACGCCGTGCACCGATGAAGGCAGGTAGGACAAGAAGCGCCGCACGCACTCGAAGGCTTGTTCTTCGGTATCGACCGCCGTGTCGATGGCGCCGCTGCGAACCTGCAGGTCGGCACCGCCCAGCTCTTGTTTGCTCATGCTCTGGCCCAGGCGCGCCACCAGCGGCGGGCCGGCCACGAACATCGCCGAACTGCGCGTCATCACCGAGTAGTGGCTCGATGCCAGGCGCGCCGCACCCAGCCCGGCCACCGAACCCAGGCCCAGGCCGACCACCGGCACCTCGGCCAGGTTGGCCGTCATGCGCCAGAAGCCGCGTGTGCCGCCGATGCCGCCGGGCAAGTTGCTGGCGCCTTTGGTCTCGATGGTCTTGACCGAGCCGCCGCCGCCCGAGCCTTCGATGATGCGCACGATGGGCAGGCGAAAGTCGGCCGCCATGTCTTCGGCCATCAGCGGCTTGTTGCTGATCGACGCATCGGCCGAGCCACCGCGCACGGTGAAGTCGTCGCCCACCACCACCACCGGCCGGCCGTCGATGCGCCCGCGCCCGAACACGCAGTTGGCCGGCGTCACCGCCTGCACCACGCCCTGGGCGTCGTATTCGCCGATGCCCGAGAGTGCACCCACCTCGTGGAAGCTGCCGCCATCGACCAGGCCGGCTATGCGCTCGCGCACGGTCAGGCGGCCGGCGTCGTGCTGGCGCTTGACCTTGTCGGCGCCGCCCATCTGGTGGGCCAGGCCGGTGCGGCGTTGCAGTTCTTCGAGCTCGGGGGTCCAGGACATGGGGGGCGATCCTTCAGGCGGTGTTTGTCCACAGTCTGAAGCGCCGGCCGCTGGGGCTTGGGTCACCCGGGCGACAGGCCGGCCGACCGGCGCAAGCTGGGCAACTGTCACCTTGGTGGGTGCCGGGCCGGCCCGCCTGCCTGACCATTCGGCACCCACCACCCGGAGTGCCCCATGACCCAAGACCTGCTCGAAACCATCGACGGCGGCATCGCCACCCTGACGATGAACCGCCCTGAAGCGCGCAACGCCCTGTCGCGCGACATGATGATGGCTCTGGCCGAGGCCCTGCCCCGCCTGGCCACCGACCCCAGCGTGCGCCTGGTGGTGCTGACCGGCGCGGGCGCAGCCTTCTGCTCGGGCGGCGATGTGAAGGGCTTTGCCAAGAACGCGGCCGGCGCGCCGGTGACCATGACCTTCGACCACAAGGTGACCGACCTGCGCATGCGCATGGACGTGGTGCGCTGGCTGCACGAGATGCCGAAGCCCTCGCTGGCCGTCATCCCCGGCCCGGCGGCCGGCGCCGGCCTGTCATTGGCGCTGGCCTGCGACCTGCGCATCAGCACCGACGAGGCCAAGTTCACCACCGCCTTTTCCAAGATCGGCCTGTCGGGCGACTTTGGCGGCAGCTACTTCCTCAACCACCTGGTGGGCGCCGCCCGGGCGCGTGAGATGTACTTCACCGGCCAGGTGATCCGTGGTGATGAAGCGCAGCGTATCGGCCTGGTCAACCGCGCGGTGCCCGCCGCCGATCTGCCCGCTGCCGCAGCAGCGTGGGCCGCCGAGCTGGCCGCCCTGCCCACCATCGCCGTGGGCTACATGAAGCGCAACCTCAATGCCGGCCTGCAGGGCAGCCTGGCCGATGTGCTGGACGCCGAGGCGATCCACATGATCCGCACCTTCGAGACCGACGACCACAAGGGCGCGGCGGCGGCCTTTGTCGAAAAGCGCGCCCCCCATTTCAATGGCCGCTGACCCAGCCACACCCAAGGAGACATGAGATGGAAGTTCAAGGCAAGGTGGCCATCATCACTGGCGGTGCCAGCGGCATCGGGGCCGGTGTGGCCGAGCGGTTTGCGGCCGATGGCGCACGCGGCATCGTGGTGGCCGACGTCAACCTGGCGCAGGCCGAGGGCGTGGCCGCCAGGATCAACGCCGACGGCGGCCAGCGCGCGATGGCGCTGCGCTGCGATGTCAGCATCGAGGCCGACATCCAGGCGTTGGTGGCCGCCACAAGGGCGCGCTTCGGCCAGGTCGACATCTACTTCTCGAACGCCGGCATCGGTGGTGGCTCGGGCGGCTTCGAGGTGGACGACACGGTGTGGGAAAAGATGTGGCTGATCCACGGCATGGCCCATGTGTGGGCCTCGCGTGCGGTGGTGCCCGAGATGGTGGCCCGCGGTGAAGGCGCCTTCATCGTCACCGCGTCGGCGGCCGGCCTGCTCAACATCGTCGAGACGGCGCCCTACGGCGTCACCAAGCACGCGGCCGTGGCCTTTGCCGAATGGCTGCGCATCGGCTATGGCCGCCGGGGCGTGCGGGTGTCGTGCCTGTGTCCGCAGGGCGTGGCCACGGCCATGACGGCCGGCGGCGCCGGCTCGGCCGAGGTGGATGGCATGCTCACCCCCGCCCAGGTGGCCGGTGACGTGGTGGCGGCCCTGCGCGACGAGACCTTCCTCATCCTGCCCCACCCCGAGGTGCTGAACTACCTGCGCGGCAAGACCGCCCACTACGACCGCTGGCTGGGCGGCATGCAAAAGCTCTACGCCAAGCAGGTGCTCGGCCAGTAAGCTATCCGCTGCGCCCCCATCAACCCAAAGACCCATCGCCATGTTCAAAGCCCTGCTGCTCAACAACGCGCCCGCCTTCTCGGCGTCCATCCAATCGGTCGATCCGGCCGGCTTGCCAGCGGGCGACGTGCTGGTGGCGCCGGCCTATTCCACGCTCAACTTCAAGGACGGCCTGGCCATCACCAACAAGAGCCCGGTGGTTCGGGTGTGGCCGATGGTGGCGGGCATCGATGGCGCGGGCACGGTGGTCGAATCCAGCCACCCCGACTGGAAGCCGGGCGATGCCTTCGTGCACAACGGCTGGGGCGTGGGCGAAACCCACTGGGGTTGCCTGGCCGAGCGCGCGCGGCTCAAGGGCGATTGGCTGGTCAAGCTGCCGGCGGCCTTCACCGCGCGCCAGGCCATGGCCATCGGCACGGCCGGCTACACCGCCATGCTGTGCGTGCTGGCCCTCGAAGACCGGGGCGTGAAGCCCGGCGCCGGTGAAGTGCTGGTGACCGGCGCCACCGGCGGCGTGGGCAGCGTGGCCGTGGCCCTGCTCAGCAAGCTGGGCTACACCGTGGTGGCGTCCACCGGCAAGGCCTCCGAAGAGGCCTACCTGCGCCAGTTGGGCGCGGCCAGCATCGTCGACCGGGCTAACCTGTCGCAGCCCGGCAAGCCCTTCCAGAAAGAGCGCTGGGCGGCCGTGGTCGATGCCGTGGGCTCGCACACCCTCGCCAATGCGCTGGCGCAAACCCGCTACGGCGGCACGGTGGCCGCCTGCGGCCTGGCCCAGGGCATGGACCTGCCCACCTCGGTGATGCCCTTCATCCTGCGCGGCGTGGCACTGATCGGGGTCGATTCGGTGATGGCCCCGCGCGCCGCGCGCCAGCGCGCCTGGGACCGCCTGGCCCAAGACCTGGATCTGGTCAAGCTCGAAGGCATGATCGACGAGGTGCCGCTCGAAGGCGCCATCGCCAAGGCCCAGGCCCTGATGGACGGCCAGGTGCGCGGCCGGGTGATAGTGCGCATCGCCTGAAGCGGGGCCGCCATGACCATCACCCTCTACGACTGCGCCACCGCCCCCAGCCCGCGCCGCGCGCGCATCCTGCTGGCCGAAAAAGGCGTGGCCCATGCCACCGTGCAGGTCAACCTGGCCCAGGGCGAGCAATTGGGCCAGGCCTACCGCGCCATCAACCCGATGTGCACCGTGCCGGCCCTGCAGGTGGACGACGGCGCTCTGCTGACCGACAACGCCGGCATCGCCGCCTGGCTGGAGGCGGCCTACCCCGAGCCGCCGCTGATGGGCCGCACACCGGCCGAGAAGGCCGAGATCGCCAGCTGGAACTGGCGCATCGAGTTCGAAGGCCTGATGCCGATTGCCGAAGCGCTGCGCAACAGCTCACCCGGCATGGTCGACCGCGCCCTGCCCGGCCCGCTGAACTACGCCCAGATCCCTGAGCTGGCCCAGCGCGGCTTGGCCCGGCTGCAGGCTTTTTTCAACACGCTCGATGCACAACTGGCCGGCCGCGACACCGTGGTGGCCAGCGGCTTCAGCCTGTGCGACATCACCGCTGCCGTGGCGGTGGACTTTGCGCGCATCGTGCGTATCAAGCCCGGCGAGCAGCATGCCAACCTGCGCCGCTGGCGCGAGGCCCTGGCCCAGCGCCCGGCCTTCAAGCTTTGAAACCTGCGACACCCTCGACACCCCCGACACCTCTCCAAGGCGAGCACCCATGGCCAAAGAATTCGACATCGTCGTGCATGGCGCCACCGGCTTCACCGGCCGGCTGGTCATTGAATACCTGCTGACAAGGTCCGACACCGGCCTGCGCTGGGCCATGGGCGGGCGCAGCGCGGCCAAGCTGGCAGCCGTGCGCGATGAGGTGGGCGCACCGGCCGACACCCCCCTGGTGGTGACCGACAGCGACGACCCGGCCAGTCTGGCCGCGCTGATGGCCCGCACGCGTCTTGTGCTGACCACCGTGGGCCCCTACCAGCTGTACGGCAGCGCCCTGGTCAAGGCCTGCGCCGAATCGGGCGTCGACTATGTGGATCTGTGCGGCGAGCCGGCCTGGATGCGCCAGATGATCGACGCCCACCACGCCGCCGCCCAGGCCAGTGGCGCGCGCATCGTGTTCTCGTGCGGCTTTGATTCGATCCCCTTCGATCTGGGCATGCTGATGCTGCAGGATCAGATGAAGCAGCGCTTCGGTGCACCGGCGCCGAGGGTGCGCGGGCGGGTGCGTAAGATGAAAGGCACCTTCTCGGGCGGCACCGCCGCCAGCCTGAAGGCCACCATGGCCGCTGCCGCCACCCAGCCCGGCGTGCTCGATCTGCTGCGCAACCCCTTCTCGCTGACGCCCGGTTTCGAGGGCCCGCGCCAACCCTCGGGCAACAAGCCCCAGGTCGACGAGGTACTGGGCGTGTGGGTGGCGCCCTTCGTGATGGCCGCCATCAACACCCGCAATGTGCACCGCAGCAATTTTTTGCTGGGCCATGCCTGGGGCACGGATCTGATCTACGACGAGATGCTGGTCACCGGCCCCGGCGACAAGGGCCAGGCGATTGCCGAAGCGGTGGCCGCCGACAAGAGCCTGGGTGGTCCCGGTGGCCCGCAGCCGGGCGAAGGGCCTTCACGTGAAGAGCGTGAGTCGGGCTTCTACGACGTGCTGTTCATTGGCACCGGCGCCGCCGGCCAAACCCTGCAAGTGAGCGTCAAGGGCGACCGCGATCCCGGCTACGGCAGCACGTCCAAGATGATTGCCGAGTCGGCCATGTGCCTGTTGCAAGACGCCACAGCCACGCCCGGCGGCATCTGGACGCCGGCCTCGGCCATGGGCGCGGCGCTGATCCAGCGCTTGCAGGCCCATGCTGGTCTGACCTTCACCGTGGAGAGCTGACATGGTGCCCCCACGCTCCTTGCAGTCGCTGCCCCCCGAGGGGGCGCCTCAGGCCCTTCGGGCGGCCGGGCGGGCCTGAGCATGGCAGCCATTCCTCGCGGCGGCTTGGTGGCTGTCACCGGCGCCGCCGGCTTTGTGGGTGGCTGGGTGGTGCGCCAGCTGCTGGGCAAGTGCTACCGCGTGCGGGCCTGCGTGCGCGATCCAAACGACCTGACCCGCACCGGCTTTTTGCGCGCCTTGGGGGGCTTTGCCTCGGGCCGGCTCACCCTGCACGCGGCTGACCTGGACGAACCGGGCTGCTACGACGCCGTGTTCCGCGGCTGCCACGGCGTGGCGCATTTGTCTCACCTGAGCGACTACAACGACCAGGACCGCATCCACCGCGTCTGCCAGCACATCATCAACAGCATCAACCACTCGGGCTCGATCACTCGGGTGGTGCTCACCTCCAGCATCGCCGCGGTGATCTCCGAGATGGACATGCAGGAGCTGGTACGCCGCCCCGTGCTCTACGAAGACCGCTACCCCGACCAGAGCAACCCCCGCCGCACGCCCGAGCGGGGCCAGGGCTATTCGATGGGCAAGCTGGTGGCCGAGCAGGCCTTCACCGATGCGGCTGCTGCCAGCGGGCGCTGGGACAGCATCACCTGCTGCCCGGGCGACAACGTGGGCCCCATCCTGTCGGCCCACCAGCAGGCCATGGGGCCGTGGCAAAAGCTGATCGCCGGCATGCTGCAGGGCGCTTGCCCGCAGACCGGCGTTTACCGCCCGTGGATGACGGTGGACGTGCGCGACGACGCGGCCTGCCACATCGCCCTGCTGGAAAACCTGGCCGTGCGCAATGGCGAGCGCTACATCGCCTGGTCGACCGATGCGCGCAATGTCGAAGACATCAATACCGACATCGGCCGCCTGCTGCCCGAGCTGGGCCACGCACCCGGCCCGGTGGTCGACAACCAGCCCGACCGGGTGAAGGCGCGTGAAGCCGAGATGCGCGCCATCTGGGCCGGCTGCGACCTGCGCAACGACCGCATGCGCGCGCTCACCGGCCTCCAGTTCCGGCCGCTGGACGAATCGCTGCGCGACTGCGTGGAATCGCTGCTGGCCATCGCCCAAGTACCGGTGCGTCGGCGGGCTGACCTGCCGCCTCCAGAGGGCGCGGTCTGAATCCTGCCTACACCGACGTCAGCCGGCGGTACAGCCGGCTCAGGCGCTCGGGCAGGCGGTGGATGTCGTCGATCACCAGGTAACGGTGCGCCGGGCACACGCCGCGCAGGTAGTCGTGCGCGGCCTGGTCCACGCTGATGCAGAAGGCCGCGACGCCGGCCCGTGCCGCCTCGCGCAGGGCCTGGGCCGTGTCGTGCAGGCCGTAGCGGCGGTCGTTCGGGTCGGGGCCGTAGTCGCGGTCTTGCGGGTAGCCGTCGGTCACCAGCACCAGCACGCGGGAGTAGGCCGGCTGCGGCAGCAGTTGCGACACCGCGAAACGAATCGCCGCGCCGGTGCGCGTGCTGCCCTCGGGCTGCAGGGCCACCAGCGCATCGGCGGTGCGCGCTGACCAGGGCTCGTCAAAGTCCTTGGCCACCTTCACCTCGACATTCAGCCGGCCCTGGCCCGAGAAGCCGTAGATGGCGTGCCGATCGCCCAGCAGGTGCATGCCGTCGCACATGAGTGCAATCGCATCGTGGGCGATGTCGATCACCCGGCGCGGGGCCGGGCCTTCGGCGCCGCGGCGCGGCTTGAAGCCATAGAGCAGGCCGTCGTCTTCGACCTCGTCCTCGGGCGGTGGGGGCGACGCCGTGGGATCCAAAGGCGGCGGCACGATGAAACCGGTGGAGCCACTGGTGTCGAGCAGCACGGCAGTGCACACATCGCGCTGCAGGCGTGGCCGATGCCGGTACGGGCGGGCGTCGGCCTGTCCGCCGGCACGGCAGTCGATCAGGTGGGCCAGGGCCTGGTCGAGGTCGATCTGGTCGCCATCGGCGGCCGGCCCGCCACGCGCGCGGGCGGTGGGCGGCGTGGCGCTGAAGTGGCGGCGAATGGCCCGCATCAGCGGCGCGTGACGGGCCTGCAACTGGGCCAGGTAGTCGGTGCTTGCGCCGCGCACCGTCTGCAGCTGCACGCAGGTCCAGGCGCGCCGGTAGCGGGCGGCCAGGTAGTCCCACTCGTCGTGCCATTGGGTCTGCAGGCCTGGGGCCACCGGCGCGACCTTGGGTTTTACCAGCACGCCAACTGCGCCTGTCGGCCCAACGGGAGCTGGGTCGGGGTTGGGGATGTCAAGCGCCGCTTCGGCGCCAGCCGCTGGGGCCGGCTGGCGGTCAACAGGCGCGGCGCGTGTGACGCCACCCTCAGGCCGGACGCGTACTTCGGCCGTTTGGCCTCCGGCCCCGCCGGTGGCGCTGGCGCCATCGCCCAGGCCTTCTTCATCCGATGGGTCAGCCAAGGGGTCGGCCGGGCCGGCACCACCGGGCACACCGCTGCCCAGACCGTCGTCCACCAGCGGTGGCATCGGCACGGTGCCGCGGATCGCCTGCAGCACGCCGCCGGCCACGCCGCCTTGCACCCAGGCGATGGCCCAGCGCAGGCTGTCCAGGGCCGTGGCACCGGGTTCGGCCAGCGACCGGGCATCGGCCACCAGGCCATGCAGCGTGGCAGCCCAGCGGCCACACGGGGCGGTGTGATCTGCCGCATGCGCCAGGTCGCCCTGCACGCCTGGGCATTGCCGCGCCAGATCGGCATCCACCCGGGCGGCTTCCAGGGCCCTGAAGACCCGCCGCAGCAGCACCGGCCGCGGCCAGCTGGCCAGGCAGCGGGCCAGGGCATCGTCGGGGGCATCCGGTGACGCGGCAGGCACCGTGCGGGGGCCCCACAGGCGGGCCGCCGTCAGTGAGGCCTCGTCAAGCGACCAACGCCCTGCGGGTTGCTGTGCCACCACCTGCCGCAGCAGCGCCAGGCGCCAAGCTGCGCTGCTGGTGCCGGGCCCCTCGTCCACCGGTGGCCAGGGCAGCCGGCCCACCGCCTCGGGCTGGCCCGGTATCAGTGCCAGGGCGCGGTCGGCCAGAGCGCTGGCAAACAGCTGCCACACGCGCGGGTCGCCGCAGGCGGGTGGCGCCAAGGCGGCGTCGCGGTCCGCATTCATCACCCCGGTACCCGCACTTCAGGGCAGCAGCACGTCGATGAGCTCGCGCACGGCCTTCTGCACCTCGGCCTCGTCACCGATGCCCTGGGCCACCGCCGCCTCGCAGGCGCGCCGCGGCGCGATGCCGCGTGCCACCAACTGCGCCGCGTACACCAGCAGGCGCGTGCTCACGCCGTCGGCCAGGCCCTGGGCCGCCAGCGACCGCACCCGCTGGCCCAGCACGGCCAGGCGTTCGGCCAGGGCCTCGGGCACACCGCCTTCGTGGGCGATGATGGCGGTTTCCACGTCGACTGCCGGGTAATCGAAGGCCAGGCTGACAAAGCGCTGGCGGGTGGACGGCTTCAGGTCTTTCAGCACGCTCTGGTAGCCGGGGTTGTAGGAGATGACCAAGGCAAAGGCCGGGTGGGCCTGCAGCAATTCACCGGTCTTTTCGATCGGCAGCTCGCGCCGGTGGTCGGCCAGAGAATGGATGACCACCGTGGTGTCCTTGCGCGCCTCGACCACCTCGTCCAGATAGCAGATGGCGCCACGGCGCACAGCGCGCGTGAGCGGGCCATCGGCCCACACTGTGCGGTCGTGGGCCAGCAGGTGGCGGCCGACCAGGTCATTGGCGGTCAGGTCTTCATGGCAGGCCACGGTGATCAGCGGCTGCGCAGCATCGGGCCGCAGCGGGCCGTTGCCCTGGGCCAGGCGCGCCGCCATGTGCTCGACAAAGCGGGTCTTGCCGCAGCCGGTGGGGCCTTTCAGCAGCACCGGCATCTGCGCAGAATAGGCCGCTTCGAACAGGCTGATCTCGTCGCCCACGTGCAGGTACCAGGGCAAGGGGGACAGTACCTCGGCGGGCAGATTTGATGGGGCATTCATGGGGCATCCATGGGGCAAATGCGGGGTGGTTCAACGCGGGATGGCGGCTGATCTTGCAACAGAATCGATGCATGACGAACACCATCCTCGACAAGCACGCCCTGCGCGCCAAGTACCTGGCCGAGCGCGACAAGCGCCTGCGCGCCGATGGCAACGAGCAGTACCTGCGCCTGCAAGGCACCCTGGCGCATTACCTGGACGACTCCTACACCCCGCGCACCGAGCGTGCGCCCAAAACTGACCACGTCACCTTCGCCTTCATCGGCGGCGGTTTCGGCGGGCTGTGCACTGCCGCGCGGCTGGTGGAAGCCGGTGTGCACGACGTGCGCATCATCGACAAGGGCGGCGATTTTGGCGGCACCTGGTACTGGAACCGCTACCCTGGCGCGCAGTGCGACACGGCGTCGATGGTCTACGTGCCGCTGCTGGAAGAAACCGGCCACATGCCGACCGAAAAGTACGTGCACGCGCCCGAGATCCTGGCGCACTGCCAGCGCATCGGCCGGCACTACGGCCTGTACGAGCAGGCGCTGTTCCACACCCAGGTGCAAAGCCTGGCCTGGGACGATGCGCGCGGCGTGTGGGAGATCCGCACTGACCGGGGTGATGTCTTCACCGCCCAGCATGTGGGGTTGGGCACCGGGCCGCTGCACATCCCCAAGCTGCCGGGCATTCCGGGCATTGAAACCTTCAAGGGCCATTCATTCCACACCAGCCGCTGGGACTACGCCTACACCGGCGGCAGCCCCGAAGGTGCGCTGATGGACCAGCTCGCCGACAAGCGCGTGGCCATCATCGGCACCGGTGCCACCGCCGTGCAGGTGGTGCCGCACCTGGCGCGCGCCTGCCAGCAGCTGCTGGTGGTGCAGCGCACGCCCTCGTCGGTGGACGTGCGCGCCAATGCGCCCATCGACCCAGCCTGGTTTGCCAGCGTGGCCACGCCCGGCTGGCAGCAGCGCTGGCTGGAAAACTTCACCGACAACCAGGCCGGCGGCTCGGCCGAAGTCGACCTGGTGCAAGACGGCTGGACCGACCTGGCGCGCCGCATCCGCGCGCAGATCAAGCTGCTGCCGCCGCAAGAGCGCACCGTGCCCAAGATGCTGGCGGCCTTTGAAGATGCCGACTACCAGAAGATGGACGAAATCCGCGCCCGCGCCGACGCCATCGTGCAAGACAAGGACACCGCCGCCAGGCTCAAGGCCTGGTACCGCCAGCTGTGCAAGCGACCCTGCTTTCACGATGCCTACCTGCAGGCCTTCAACCAGCACAATGTGCAGATCGTCGACACCGACGGCCAGGGCGTCGAGCGCATCACCGAGCGTGGCCTGGTGGTGGCGGGGGTTGAGTACCCGGTGGACTGCATCGTCTACGCCTCGGGCTTCGAGGTGGGCACGCCTTACGAGAGGCGCACCGGCTTCGACCCGGTGGGGCGCGGCGGGCGCCGCCTGTCGCAGCACTGGGCCGACGGCATGCGCAGCCTGCACGGCGTGCATGTGCATGGCTTTCCCAATGCCTACTTCGTACAGCCCGCCCAGGGCGCCAACCTGATATCGAACGTGCCGCACAACCTGACCGAAGCCGCCAAGACCATCGCCATCCTGGTGGCGCACGCCCAGGCCCAGGGCGCACAGCGCATCGAGGTGTCGGCCGAGGCCGAAGCCGCCTGGTGCGAGCTGCTGACCAAGAGCCCCGGCATGATGACTCGCTCGCCCGACTGCACCCCTGGCTACTACAACAACGAAGGCATCGACCCCGGGCCGGCCGCCCGCAGCTATGTGGGTTACCCGGCCGGCGCCAGCGCCTACTTCAAGTACCTGGATGCCTGGCGCAAGGCCGGGGATTTCAAGGGCCTGACTTTCTCGTGAACGGCGGTTGAACGGCCGGCCAGGGCGGCCTGGGTCAGCGAAGTACTGACGCCGCCCGAGACCGCCGTGGCCTGGCCGGTTTGCGCACGCCGAAAGCCCGCCGGCGCCAGGTTGGCGCCAGGTTGGCGATGTGGTGGGCCGATGCATCGAGCATGCGCCGGCTGGCTGGCATGCCGGACAGGCTGGTGGCGGACAGGGCTGACATGGCCCAAGGAAACCAGTCAGCCCACGATTGCCGCGCTGGTCGTCATCGCGGCCCGGATGTCCAAGGGACAAGAACCATTCAAAGCATCGTTTGCGGTTTGCATCGGACTACGGGAACAACTCGCCAACACCGATGGTGGCGACATCACAGTACAGCGCCTGGGCGGTCGCGGTTGTTGAAGCAGGCAGGCCTGCCTGCTGGGCCACCAGCAGCGCCGGGCCGCCACCGAACCAGGGCAGCAGCGCGTCGTCTGCCACCCATGCGGTCACGCGCGCGCAAGCGAAAGGCGCCGGGTTGCGCAGGTAGGCGGCCGCCATCAGATCGAAGGGATAAAAGCCACCGAGCCCGGCCTCGCTGCGCCAGAACTCAAGCCACGCGCGGCTGCGCTCGGCGACCCAGGCCCCCGCCGGGCTGTTGCGGGCGATGCGGTCGAGGTCGCTGCCGGTGATCAATACCTGCCGCGCTGCCGTGTACGGAATGAGCACCACGGGAACGCCCGAGGCCAGGACGACCGCGACCGCCTCGGGGTCGAGCACGGCGTTGAGATCCCGAAAGATCGGCCCGTGACCGAACAGCATGGCGCCCGTGGCGCGGTTCTCACTGGGATGGAAACGATGGCCAGGCCGGCGCCCCATGACGGCAATGACGCGCGACACCCGCGCTGCCAATGCGGGCTCACGGGCAAGCACGGCCGCCAGGTTGCTCAGCGGTCCCAGCGCCACGACATCCAGGCTGCCTTGTTGCAGCGCCTGCTGCAGTGCGCTCTGGGCGTCGAGGCTGCCGCCGTCTTCAAGACACTTCGATGCTGCAGCACCGCAACCCTTGAAAACCGGTACGGTTGCGGAAGCGGCTGGCCCAGGGCGCCCGGCGCCGCCACCCAGCGTCTGCACCAGCGCGCGGGTCACTTGGTCAGCGACGGCAACGGGCGCGTTGCCGAAGACTGTCGAGATGCCGGCAATCTCGATGTGGGCCGCGCCCGCCAGTAGCAGCAACGCCAGGCAATCGTCAGGGTCTGTTCTGCTGCCGGTGCCACAGGCGGCATCGGTATCGACCCACACCCGCCTGGGCTTCACGGTTTCTGCAGCCGGTGGCAGGTGCTGGAGTCCGGGTAGGGGCACTTCGCCGGTGCGCCACAGTTTCACCGGCAGAGCCAGGCCTGTCGTGACCAGGATCGCGAGGAGGCCGATCACGATCAGCGCCCACTTCAACACAGTCTTGGCCATCGTGTGCAAGGGTGGCGTTGTCGAAAATGAAGCGGGGCTACCAGCTGACAGGCGAGGTGCAAATGTCCGTGGCAACTAGCATCTGCACAGGCTTGCAGCTTGCCGCGATGTCACTGGCGAAACCGTACGTTGCAGAACAGACAGGCCGCGCCTTGCGGCAGACATTCAGTTGGCCGCCAACAGCGCTTGCGGCCTGTTCGGTTCGAGCGCCGGAGGAATCGTCATGCCACAGAAGCGCTGGAGCGCGAAGCGCGAACGACAGTACGCACACATCAAGGACAGCCTGCT
>JANOAQ010000092.1:0-7818 GCA_031411195.1 Burkholderiaceae bacterium
GCCACCCCGCGATCCCATGGTGAAGCCCGCGCCGACGCTCGAATGGCGAAGAACAGCGCAGTCCGACACGCCCGGATACACCCCAAAACCGGCCCTATTGCCCGAATCGCCGCTCAAGCCCCGCTTCTAGACTGGTTGCAAGCCTCGGTAACGGGGTGGGACGGCGCCTCGATGCGCTGCCAAGCCAACGGAGGAAGCCTTGTTACTCGACGCGCGCACGCCCACGGCCGACATTGCCCGGCAACTTCAACTGACGCTGGAGCGTCTGTTTCCGCTGTGCCGCAGCCTCACCGGCGAGCCCAACCGCGAAACTCTGCAGGTGCTGGGCGAGATTGCTCCCATCACCGTGCACGAGGTGCCCAGCGGTACCCCGGTGCTCGATTGGGTGGTGCCCGATGAATGGGCGGTGCGCGGCGCCTGGATCGAAGATGCCAACGGTCATCGCATCGTTGACTTTGCACACCACAACCTGCACCTGGTCAGCTACAGCACCGCTGTCAATGCGGCCATGCATTGGGCCGAGTTGGCGCCGCATGTGCACACTCACCCCACGCTGCCCGACGCCATCCCCTACCGCACCAGCTACTACCGGCGCGATTGGGGCTTTTGTGTCACTGCCGCGCAGCGTGATGCCCTGGCCGCTGCGCCCGGGCCGCTGCAGGTGTGCATCGACGCGGGCCACCATGCGGGCGCATTGACCTATGGCGAACTGCTGCTGCCCGGCCAGCGCAGCGAGCAGATTTTGCTGTCAGCCTACATCTGCCACCCGTCGATGGCCAACGACAGCCTGAGCGGCGCCGTGCTGCTGGCCTGGCTGGCGCGCTGGCTGGCTGACCAGCCCGATCGGCAGTACAGCTACCGCTTTGTCTGGGTGCCAGAAACGATTGGCGCCGTCACTTGGCTGGCCCGCAATGCCGGGGCCGCGCAGCACATCGACATGGGCCTGGTCGTCACCACCTGCGGTGGCCCGGGCGCCATGAGCACCAAGCGCAGCTGGGACGAGCGCCACCCCATCAACCGCATCATCAACGAGGTGCTCACCGCGCGCGGCCGGCCGTTTGCCACCTACCCGTTCGACATCCATGGCAGCGACGAGCGCCAGTATTCGTCGCCGGGCTTTCGCATCAACATGGCGTCGATCCACAAGGACCGCTACTACGAATACCCGCAATACCACAGCTCGGCCGACGACCTCGGCTTCGTCAACGGCGGCCAGTTGGCCGAAGCCCTGCAAGTGCACCAGCAGGTGATCGAGCGGCTGGAGATGCGCGAGGTCTACCGCCGCACCCAGGCCGGTGGCGAGGTGATGCTGTCGCGCCACGACCTGTACCCCGCCAACGGCGGCGCCCAGCGGCCCGAGCTGGGTGGCCGCAGCGAGCTCGACCTGATCCTGTGGCTGCTGTGGCATGCGGACGGCCGGCGCAGCCTGTGCGACATGGCGCATGCGCTGGATGTGGACGTGGCCCTGCTGCGGCCCCTGGCCCTGCGGCTGTGCAAACGCGGCGTGCTGCAACATGCCTGAGCTGGCGCTGCGGCCCGTGGCCGACGACGCCGCCTGGGACGCGCTGGTGCAGCGCTCGGCCCAGGGCACGCTGTTTGCCAGTGCGGCCTTCCTGCAGGCCACCGGCTGCCCGCACCAGCGCTGGGCGGTGGTGCAGGGCCAGTCGGTCAAGGCGGCGTTGCTGCTGCCCACCTCGGCCGATGGGTGCGCTGTGGTGGCCGACGATCTGATCATCCACGCCGGCCCCATGTTTGCGCTCGACCCGCAGCGCCAGGCCGTCAAGCGCCGGCACGACGAGTTCGAGATCAGCGCCTTCGTGGCGGCCGAGCTGGCGCAACGCTTCACCCATGTCGAGCTGCCTCTGGCGCCGCAGGTGAGCGACCTGCGCCCCTTCCTCTGGCACGCGTACCACGGCCCCAAGGCGCAGCAATACCGGCTCGATCTGCGCTACACCAGCTATGTGGATACCAGCAGCCTGGCCCGGGTGGCGCCTGAAGACGCCGAAACCACCGCCTGCTTCGTAGCGATGGAGACGGTGCGCCGCTACAGCGTGCGCGAGGCGCGCAAGAAGGGCGGCAGCGTGCGGGTGGTCAAGGACAGTGCGCCGCTGGTCGCCCACTACCGCGAGCTGATGCAGGCCCAGGGCGAACAAGCGCCCGAAGGCAAGCTGGCCGCCATGCAGCGCGTGATGGATCGGCTGATCGCCGTCGGACGTGGCGCCCTGATCCATGTGCACGATGCCGATGGCACGCTGCTGTACTGCGTGTTCTACGGCTGGGACCAGCACCGCGCCTACTACCTCTACGGCGCCGGCCACCCCCAGCGCAGTGCGCCCTGGCAGGGCACGCTGGCGCACTGGTTTGCCTTTGGCCACCTGGCGCGCGAGCACGGTGTGGTCGAGGTGGACATGGAAGGTGTCAACAGCCCGCAACGCGGCTGGTTCAAGCTGGGTTTTGGCGGCAGCCTGCAGCCTTACCACACACTTCATTGGGGGCCCTCCGCATGACCAATGTGTCGCGCATCGAACAGGCCCTGTGCCGTGCCACCGGACGCCGCTTTGCGGTGCTGGTGGGCAACGGCACCGCCGGCCTGGCCCTGTGCCTGGAAGCGCTGGGCGCCGCCGGCCGCAGCGTGGTGCTGCCCGATGCGGTGTGCATCAACGTGCCGCTCGCGGCGATGTTTTCCGGTGCGCTTGCGCGCTATGCCGAAGTGCACCCCACCGAGTTGGGCCTGGAAACCCAGAGCCTGGCTCCCGCCTTGCAGGGCGCCGCAGCGCTGATCGCCGTGCACGGCCATGGTTCGATCACCGACCTGGCGGCCCAGCAGGCGCTGGCTGAAACCGCCGGTTGTGCCTTGATCGAAGATGCCTGTCTGGCGTTTGGCGGGCATGTCGGTGGCAAGGTGGGTGATCGCCCCGCCGGCAGCTTTGGCATCGCCTCGGTGTTGAGCTTTGGCGCCGGCAAGCCGCTCACGCTCGACCATGGCGGCGCGGTGTTGACCGACGACGCACCCCTGGCCCGCGCCCTGCGCGCGCTCGATGCCGCGCTGCCGGCCTTCAGCCCCGAAGCGCAAGAGCGCATCGATGCGCTGGGCGCCCAGCACACCCGCTTGTACAACGCGCACTACGGTGCGGGTTTGGCCGCCCACGCGCCGGCCTTCCGCCAACAGGCGCTGGCCGAGCGCGTGAGTTTTCTGCACCGCTTCAACCCCGCCCGCGCACCGGGCCTGTGGCATGCCTTGCCCACTTTGGCCGAGCGTGTGGCCCAGCGCTGGGCCCATCTGGAAGCCTTGCACGCCTTGATCGAACCCCTGCTGGGTGACGGCCTGCAGTGGCTGGCACCCACGCCCGGCGCGGTGCCCTGGCGCTACAACCTGCTGGTGAGCGATGGGGCCGCCGGCCACCAAGCACGCCACACCTTGATGCGCAGACTGCATGCCGCCGGTCTGCATGCCAGCAGCTGGCATCCGCCCGCATCTGACTTTTTGGCCGACCGGCCCGCGGGCCATCCCGTGGCCACCCGCATCGGCCAGCAGATCCTCAACCTGTGGCTCGACGACACCTGCACACCGGCCTACCGCACGGCAGTGCAGCGCCTGATCGCCGAGCACCGCCATGCCTTTGCGTGAACTTTGCCTGAAGTTGAAAGCTGCCCGATGACCGACACCCCCTGCCTGCCCGTCAGCATCAACATCTGCACCTTCAACGAGGAGCAGGACATCGCGGGCTGCCTGGCCCAGGCCTTTGCCAACCAGCCTGCGGAGGTGATCGTGATCGACGGCGGCTCGACCGACCGCACGGTGGAGATCGCCAAGGCCATGGGCGCCACCGTGATCCAGCCGGGCGTCAAGGGCCTGTCGTCGCAGCGCCAGGCGGGCATCAACGCCTCGACCCAGCCCTACATCGCCATCATCGATGGCGACGACCACCTGGAACCCGATTTCCTGAGCAAGCTGCTGCACGAGTTGCAGACTTGCGGTTACGACGCGCTGCTGGGCCGCGAGGTGGCCTTCGAGCCCAAGACGTATTGGGAGCGGGCCATGGGCAGCACCAACCACGGCATCACCTTCACTGAAAAGCCGGTGGACACCAACATGGTGGGCCGGCCCTCGCTCTACCGCACGGCGGCCATCCGCCACTGCGGCTTCGACCCCTTCTTCGACGGTGTGGGTGACGAAGACACCGACCTGTCCATCCGCATGGAGCTGGCCGGCTTTCGCCAGGGCATCGGCACCGGCATGACGCGCCGCCAGCAAACGCCCAGCTTCAGCGGCATCGTCAAGAAGTTCGTCAAGTACGGCCGGGGCGATGCGCGCATCGTCTACAAATACCCGTTCAAGGCCGGCAAGCTGATGTTCCACTTGGCCGTGCGTTACCCCTTCATCCGCGGTGCCAAGGCCATCGCACGGGGTGAAGGCGTGTACTGGCCTTTTTACCTGATGTACGGCTGGATCCGGGTGGGCGCGCTGTTGCCCGAACTGGTGCGCTTGCTGCTGCGCCGCCCGCCGCACGGGCCCTACCCGGGCACCTACGTGCGCGGCGACGACACCAACGTGCAGCAACGGGCGGCCTGATGGGCGCTGGCCTGCCCATGGCTGCCCTGGTGGCCAGCGGCGTGGATGCGCCGGCCCCTGTGCAGCCCTGGTGGCAGGGCCTGACGGTACGCGCGGGCGCGTGGTTCTCGGGCCTGCCCTGCCCGCAGGCCGGCCAGTGGCCGCTGGCCGCGCAGGCCTTGCACCCCTGGTCGGTGGACGCCACGTCGCTGGCGCTCGACCTGGCGCAGATGCTCAGCCTGCCGGTGCCGGCCGCTGCCGCCTTTGCCGCACTCGACGGCCAGCAGGACGCCACCACCGGCTTCTTTCACGAGCCGCATGCCCCCGAGCTGGACGGCACCGTGCCCCGCATCCACGAGATGAGCGGCACCTACCTGGGCTACCAGGTGGCTGCGGTGATGCTGGCCGCCGGCCGTGCGCCCAAGCACCGTTTTGCCTTTTACGACCCGCTGATGCCCGTCGGCCGGCTGGAGCAGTACATGGCCGAGAACATGCCCTGGGACCGCGCGCCGATGGGCGCCGGCAACATGTGCGACCACGCCGCCACCATGCTGCGCGCCAATGCCCGCTTCTTCGACAGGGGCGCGCTTGAGGCGGTGCGCCGCATGCGCCGCTGGCTGGACGCGCACCAGGACACCGCCACCGGCCTGTGGGGCGCCGAAGCCGCCCAGGGCAAGAACGGCCTGGTGCAGGCCGGCTACCACCTGATGCGCGGTCTGCACTTTTTTGACGACAAGCCGCCCGCCTGGTGCGAGCGCATCACCGACACCACCCTGGCCAGCCTGGCCGAATGCGCGGTGTTTGCCCAAGGCCAGGGCGAGGGCTGCCACGACATGGACCACTTCGTGGTGCTCGAGCGCATGCTGCACTTCACCAACGGCTACCGGCAGGCCGACATCCGCAGCGTGTGCGCCCGCCGCATCGAGCAGCTGCAATGCCTGCACCGCGCCGACGGCGGCTTCAGCTTCGAGGCCGCCGGCAGCATCACCAACCACAACCGCCACGAGGTGACAGGCGGCCAGTACCAGAGCGATCTGGTGGGCACTGTCTTCTTCCTCGAAACCTTGCTGCGCCAATGCCGCGCGCTCGGCTTGCCGGTGGCGTGGCGGCCGTCGGTCACCCACGGCGTGCGCCTGGGCTGAACGCCGCTGCGCCGCACCCCTTTTTCGGAGACACACCATGGGCATCAACGCCATCACCGCCGATGTGCTGGACTCGCTGACCGCCTTCGTTCGCCCGCAGGGCCGGGTGGCCACACTGGGCACCCAGGACATCGAGCCCGACGTGCTGCGCTCCCGCACGGCCCGGCTGGACCCGGCGCTGGCTGCCCGCGCCGACCGCCAGTACCTGCGCGCCTGCGGCTGGGCCGAGGCCGACGCGCTGGACATCCACCCCGCCGCCGATGTGGTGATCGACCTGAACGAGCCGCTGGACAGCGACTCTGCGCTGAACGCGCGCTACGACACGGTGCTGGACCTGGGCACGACCGAGCATGTCTTCGACATCAAGGAAGCGCTGTTCAACATCGCCAGCTTGGTGGCCGACGGTGGCCGGGTGGTGCACTTCAACCCGGTGCAGGGTTACTGCAACCACGGCTTCGTGTTGATGCAGCCCACGCTGTACTGGTCGTTCTATGAAGCCAACGGCTTTGCCATCCGCTACTGCGGCATCGTCGAATACCTGGATGAGCACCAACGCTCGGCCCGGCTGATCCCGGTGCCGGCCGACTTCAACAACCTGCGCTTCGCCTCGGCGGCCGATAGCCTGGTGGTGGTGGTGGCCGAGCGCGTGGCCATGCGCCGGCGCAGCGAACTGGTGGTGCCCAAGCAGGCCTTCTACCGCCGCTTGTTCGAAACCCGGGATCGCCTGGGTGTGGACCGCCTGCCCGACGCCGTGTACCGCGAGATCCTGGGCGATGTGCCGGCCAACCACCGCGCCCGCCTGCTGGCCGAGGCGCGCTACTTCATCAAATCTTGAGATGAACGACCTGATCGTCATCACCCACCGGCTCGACATCCCGGCGGGCCGGCAGTTGGCGGCGCAGTGGCCGCAGGCGCGGGCCGTGGTGGTGTGTCCACACCTGGCCGACCGCTGCGAGGCCGAGGGCCTGAAGGTGGATCTGCTGCGCCTGCCCGGCCTGGAAGTGCCCTGGGATGCCTACCGCCAGGCCCGTGTAGACGCCCAGCAGTTGCAGGTCCGGCTGGACGAGGTGCTGGCCGTGTTCGACCCGATGGCGCCAGGCTGCGACTGGCTGCAGCACGACCTGTTCTACACGCTCTACACCGTGCGGGGTTTTGCCCAGATCTGGACCCGCGCGATCGCCCTGCACCCGCAGGCTACCTGGCATGTGCCGTTGCCCGACCTGGCCTTTCGCTATGGCTGTCACTCCTACCTGCCGGCCTTGTCCTTGCTGGAGCGCCTCGGCGCCGCAGGCCAGCCCTTGAAGGCCTACGGCCATGCGCTGGCGCCCTGGGATGCCGACCGCCTGCCCGACCTGGCCGCCTTGCCGCATGGCCAGGCGGTGGACCTGATCAGCCACCTGCCGACCTGCTTCTATGACCACGGCCACTTCGAGCAAGCCTTGGTGGCCAGTGGCCAGCGGGTGTTGAACCTGCGCTCGCAGCACTACGACGTGCCCGTCGATCGCCTGCCCAGCGCGCCCATGGCCCCGCTGGGCCAGGTGCGGGCCGGCCTGTCACCCACTGTGCTGGACCGCATTGAAACGGTGCTGGTCGGTGCGGCCGAGGTGCTGCGCCAGGGCCTGTCGCCCTTCATCGCCAGCCCCCGCTACCTGCTGCCGCAGGTGCAGGCGCTGGTCGATCTGCTGCGCCGGCAGATGGTGTTTGCCGCGTCGCTGGCGCTGCACTTCGACCACCGGCCGGCGCGCACCCTGGTGCTGTCCAACCACGACACCGGGCTGCACGGGCCGCTGCTCAGCCACGCCCGGCGCCACCGCAGCAAGGTGCTGCTGGTGCCGCATTCCAAGATATTCAACGCGCCGGTGCCGTCGGTGGGTCTGGACATCCGCTGCCTGACGCACCCGGTGCAAGGCGTGCCGATCCAGAACGCCCAGGGCCGGGGGGTGCACACCGCCAGGCTGGCCTTTCCCGAACCCCTGCAGTGCACCGCCCAGGCCTCCCGCCCGCTCAAGACCCTGTGTGTGCCGTTTACACGTTGGATGACACGCACCGGTCCACGTCTTCTCTCCACTAACATGCTCTACTGACTGTGCCTGCTTGTGCACAACTCCCACGTCTGCATGCCAT
>JANOAQ010000093.1:0-3827 GCA_031411195.1 Burkholderiaceae bacterium
GCTGATCGTGGGCGCGCTGCTGGTGATCTACGTGCTGCTGGGCGTGCTGTACGAAAGCTTCATCCACCCCATCACCATCCTGGCCGGCCTGCCCTCGGCCGCCGTGGGTGCGCTGCTCACGCTCAAGCTCTTCGACATGGATCTGACGCTGATCGCCACCATCGGCATCCTGCTGCTGATCGGCATTGTCAAGAAGAACGCCATCATGATGATCGACTTCGCGCTCGACCAGCAGCGCCATGCTGGCATGGCGCCGGAGGAGGCCATCCGCCAGGCCTGCGTGCTGCGCTTTCGGCCCATCATGATGACCACGCTGGCCGCGCTGATGGGCGCCCTGCCCATCGCCATGGGCCTGGGCGCCGGCGCCGAGTTGCGCCAGCCCCTGGGCCTGGCGGTGGTGGGCGGCCTGGTGTTCTCGCAGGCCATCACGCTCTACATCACGCCGGTGATCTACCTGGCGCTCGACCGATTCAGCGGCAAGGGGCCGGTGACCACGCCGGAAGTGCGCGGCCAGGCCTAGGCGCCGGGGGCGCGCAGTTCGGCGCCGCCCGCCGCTGGCTGGTGGTAGGCGCTGTTCAGGCGCGCGAAGTTGGCCTCGCGCTCGGCCACGATGAAGGCGCGCAGGCCATCCACCTGGTGGGGCCGAAGCCCGGATTCGTGGGTCAGCAGGATCTCGGCCGCCAGGGCCCAATCCACCGCATCGCCATCGGGCTGCAGCCACAGGCGGGCATCGGCTGGCAGGGAGGACAACAAGGCGTCTGCGGCCGGCAGGTCGGGCACATGGGCCGCGCCGGCCCAAAGCCGCACCTGCTGTGGCCAGCGGCCCAGCAGGGGCGCATCCAGGCGCTGGGGCGGCCACAGCAGCAACAGGTGTTGCGGTGCATGGGTTTCAACCGCCGGCCCTTGGGCGGTGGTGACGAATTCGGTGCTGCCTGCCAGCACCTGGCGCACCGCACCGGTCCACGCCCCCGGCTGCCATTGGGTCAATACACGCGGGTGCTGCTGCGGCCGCACACGCAGCGCGTTGGGATCGGGCTGCCAGGTGGGCAGCCGAGCGTCCAGCGTTTCGGCATTGAACTGCGAGGCGGCAAAGCGGCTGGCGCTCTGGGTGGCGGCACTGCCTTCGCTGCCATCGGGCAGGGGTTCGGCGGCCACGGTGGGCAGGTCGATCACCGGCACGTCCTGCACGTCGGCAGCGGTCCAGCGCTGGCCGCTGCGCAGCACACCACCGCGTGCGGGTGCTGGTGTGGCGGCTCGTGCGGCGGCTCGTGCGGTGGCCGGTGCGGCGCCTGGTGCAAAGTCGTCGTGGACCGGGGACTGCGGCGGCGTCGGATGCAGGCGGGCATGCAAGCCCGACAGGTCGGGCACACCCTCCACCGCTGCGGCATTGGGTTGCATGCGCTGCAAAAAACCATCCAGCGCGTGGGTGGGATCGTCGTTGCGGGTGTCGGAGCTCATGGCTGGATTCTGCGGCGCGCGCCACGCAATTTGGAGAGCTGCACCTAGGGAGAACCCGGTATTTTGGGTTTCGCGCTCTAGAGCTTGCCGGCCACACTGCGGTCCATGGTGCCAACGAGCACCGCCCAATCCACCCTAGCATCCCTCAGCGAAAGCCCACCATGACCCAGACCAGCCTGCACAACGTCACCCTCCAGACCGTTGCCAACTACCGCCACGCCGCGCAGCGCGCGGTGGGCGCCTACCGCGCCGGCGGCCACCGCCTGATCGCGGTGGTGCAGCAGGGTGTCGACGAGGCCGCCACGCGCGGTGCCGAGCCCTATGTGCCCGGCCTGGCCGCCGCGCTGCGCAGCGCCGGCCACAACGTGACCAGCCTGGCCACGCAAGGCGTGGACGCGGTGAGCAGCCGCACCGAGCGCGCCATCGAACTGGGCGCCACCGGCATGACCCAACAGATCAAGCGCGCGGCCGATCTGGCCGACGGCGTGGACAACCGCTACGTGGCCCGTGGCCTGCAAGCGGCCGCCCGCATCAGCCTGTCGGGCGCGCAAGCTGCCCTGGCCATCTCCGAGCGCCTGGCTGCCGGTGCCGACAAGCTGGCCAGCGTGGCCGCCGGCCCGGTGGGCACCCAGGCCAAGGCCGCCGCCCAGCGCGTGCGCCGCAGCGCCAACAAGGTGGCCAAGGCCGCCGCCACCACGGTGTCGGTCAAGACCACCGCTCCCAAGGCCCCCAAGGCACCGGTCGCTGCCGTGCGCCGCCGCGCCAAGACCGCCGTGGCCGCGGTGACGCCCGCCGCCGCGCCCAAGGCGGTGAAGTCGGCCGTCACGTCGGCCGTCAAGACCACCAAGACGGCCGTGCGCAAGGCCGCGGCCAAGCCGGCGCCCCAGGCCGTGGTGAAGGCAGTGAAGGCAGCGGCCAAGCCCGCCCGCCGCGCCGCCAGCAAGACCACCAAGGCCGTGGTGGCCGCTGTGCAAGACAGCGCCGCCGCCTGAGCTTGAAATGGCCTGTGCCCACTGAGCCCCTGTCATGACGATGCGACAACTCAGCGGGCACGAGGCCGGCTTTCTGTACAGCGACACGGTGCACGCCAACGCCAACGTCAGTCTGCTGCACATCCACGACCAATCCACCGCCCCCGGTGGCGTGGTGCGCTTCAAGAGCATCCTGGCGCACATCGAACGGCGCCTGTCGGCTGCGCCGCTGTTTCGCCAACGGCTGCAGCGTGTACCGCTGGGGCTGGACCACCCCTACTGGGTGGACGACGAGCAGTTCGACCTCGAATACCACGTGCGCCACATCGCCCTGCCCAAGCCGGGTGATTGGCGCCAGTTCTGCATCCAGGCTTCGCGCATCCACGCCCGCGCCCTCGACCTGGACCGGCCGCTGTGGGAGATCTACGTGATCGAGGGCCTGGACAGCTTTCTCGATCTGCCCGAAGGCAGTTTTGCGCTGCTGCTCAAGACTCACCTGGCCGCCGTCGACCTGCACGGCCTGGGTGCATTGAGCGCCCTGCTCTACGACCCCAGCGCCACGCCACCCGCACCGGCGCCATCTGAGCCCTGGTTTGCCGAAACGCCGCCGGGCCAGCTGGGCCTGGTGCGGCGCGGGCTGATCAAGTCGGCCACCGCGCCACTGCGCCTGGCGCGACCGCTGGTGCGCGCCGCCGCCAGTGTGGCGCCGGCCGCCGTGGCCATCGCCAGTGACCGCCTGCTGCGCCCGCACAACCTGCCGGTGACACGCTTCAACGCGGTGGTGTCGCCGCACCGCGTGTTCGAAACGCGGCGCTTCACCGAGGCCGAGTTCGAAGCCATCCGCGCCCTGGTGCCCGGCGCCAGCTTTGACGATGCCGTGTTCGCCGTCTGCGGTGGTGCCTTGCGCAGCTACCTGGCCAGCCAGGGCGACCTGCCCGAAGCCAGCCTGAGTTGCATCGTGCCCGTGCCACCGGTCAATGCCTCTCCCCAAGCCGCCGCCAGGGCCCCCGCCAATACCGCGACCAATTCCGCCGCCAATACCGCCGCCGCCGGCAGCAGCGGCGTCACGCCATTGGCCTGGCGCCATGTGGGCCTGGGCACCGACATCGCCGACCCGCTGGCGCGCCTGCAGGCCGTGCACGCGCAATCGCTGGCCGCGCCCGACGCCGTGGCCCGCTTGCTGGGCAGCCGAGCCCTGGCCGAAGCCAGCGCGCAGGCCTCGGCCACGCTGCTGGCCTGGGGACGGCAGTTTGTGGGCATGGCCGGCGCACGCATCGGCACCCGCTCACCACCGGCCAATGCCACGCTGGTCCATGTGCCTGGGCCGGCCCAGCCGATGTATTTGTGCGGTGCGCGGTTGAGTTACTTCTCGGCCATCCTGCCCATCCACGACGGGCT
>JANOAQ010000094.1:0-3780 GCA_031411195.1 Burkholderiaceae bacterium
GCACGAACTGCGCCCAGTGGTGCGTGCCGCGCGGCACCACCCGAAAGACCATCTCGGCGCCGATGATCGCGACCAGAGCGCTGCGCAGCGTGCGGTTGATCGTCGAGGCCACCAGCAGTCCACCGGGCGCGAGGTGCGCTACCGCATCGCGCACGAAAGCCGGCACGTCGGCGACGTGTTCGACGACTTCCAGCAGCAGCAGCACATCGAAGGACTCACCGCCACGCAAGGCCGCATCGGGCTCACCGACCCGGTAGTCGATGTTCAGACCCGAGGCCTGCGAATGCAGGCGCGCGGCGGCGATGTTGTTGGCGGCGGCATCGATGCCGACCACCGAGGCGCCGAGTGCCGCCAGTGGTTCGCACATCAGCCCGGCACCGCAACCGATGTCGGCGACGCGCAAGCCCTGCAGCGCGCCGACCGGCCGCGCGAAGCATTGGGCAATCTGCTCGAGCACATGGCCGCGCCGCAGGTCGTTGACCACGTGCAGCGGCCGCATGGGGCCGGTTGGGTTCCACCAGGTGGCAGCCAGGCGGTTGAAGCGCGCGACTTCATCGCTGCGGATGGTGCTGGACGGGGTCAGGGGTTGGTCGCCTGGCAACGCACCCGCAATTGTCTGGCCGGCTCTGCCCGATGGAGCCGATGGGGCCGATGGAGCCGATGGGGCCGAACTGGCCGGGCCGATCGATCCGGACATCAAAGCTGCGCCTCCAGCAATCCGAAGGTTCGGTTGCTTGCAATGAAACTGCGCTGGCTGCCCTGGCGATTCAAACCCTCGGCCACTGCCCGCGCCATGTCGACACCGCTCTGGTAGACCCGGTCGACCTGGCTCGCGACCACGCTGTCACCACAAACGCCCAGCCGCGCGTCATCGTCCCACAGGCATGCTGTGCGCCTGGGCGTGCTGGCTGGCGTTTCGACAAAGGCATGGCGCCACTGCTGCGCCAGCAAAAAGTTGGGCATGACCCAGCGGCCGGCATGTGCGCGAAAGAGGTCGAGCAGCAGATCGGCCACAGTCTCGGCGCTGTCATGCTCGTGCTGCAGGGACCACCGCTCGTCGGCTTCGACGAACCAGCGTTGTGGCCCGGTGGCCGGGCGCCCGGGCTTGCTGTGCATGGCAGCAATGCGCTCGATGGGGCTGCCCTGGAACGTCCGGTAGCCGGGCAAGGGCACGGGCCGCTCGAACCCCAGCAACAGCACCCAGCGGCTGCGGTAGCGCACGGCCCGCAAGGCATCGGCTACTGCGGTGGACTCGGACGCAAGCGGTAACGCCAGCGGCGCCGGCATGGCCAGCACCAGGGCCTGGAAATCCTCTTCGATCTCGCCCGGAGCGCTGTCGAGCACCCATCTGGCGCCACGGCGTCGGGCCTGCACGATGGGTGTGCCCAGCCGAACGTCCAGCCCACGGGCCAGGGCATCGGCCAGGGCCGCCATCGACGGCACGCCCACCGCGCCCATGTGCTTCAAGGTGCGCGTGGTGTCCGCTTCGTCCTCGTCCGCCTTCCAGACCGGGTTGATCCGTTCGTCTTCAGCGGGTGTGGCCACCACCGTCCACGGGTTCAGCGCCGCCAGTTCACCCGGGCGCTGCACGGCATGCGCCGCCAAGCCAGTGGCCCCGGTGATGCATTGCGCACCATCGTCGAACACACCAACGCGGGTGCTGCGCGAACTGCAGCGGCCACCCAACCGATCGTCGGCCTCGAAAACGACCGGTGCGCAGCCGCGCAGATGCAGCTCGCGGGCACAGGTCAGGCCGGCGATACCGCCACCAACGACAGCGATACGCGGTGCCGGCTGGGTGTTCAAGCGATGGTTCCAGGCACTGCTTCTATGATCCTGCATGGCTTTCTCCTTTTCCGCCGTGGTTGGCAGACACCTGGTAAACGTGATCTCAACGAGAAAGTTGCAGTCGCGCAGCGAAAGACTGCGATGGATTCATCCCTTGGGTCCTGGTCATGGCGCTGGTCAGGGCTGCTGCAGCCTCGCTGACGGCAGCCACCATGGGTCTGCAGGTGCCGAACGCCGAGCGAAAATTTGCGCCAGCAATGCAACTTTGGCCTGGCGTCTGCGCAAGGGTGAAGTTCTTCTCAAATCCGTCATGCACGGCAAAGGTGCGCACAGACGGCAGCTGGCAGGTGGCGGTATCGGTGCGAAAGCGCCGAAGTGAACGACGCTTTGCTGTTGGGCGGTATCGACGCGGCGCTGGTAGCGCGGGCTCAGCAAGGCGAGAGCGTCGCGTTCGAAGTATTGGTGGTGAAGTACCAACGGCGGGTGGCGGCAACGATAGGGCGCTTCGTGCGTGATGCCTCGATCACCGAAGAACTGACACAGGAGACCTTTTTGAGCGTGTTTCTTGCCCTGCCGACCTTCAAGCCCGACGGAGACTTTGCGGCCTGGCTGTTCACCATCGCCCGCAATGCCGCCAGGAGCTACTTGCGCAGTGCGCAGAACCGGCAGGACGATCGACCCGTACCGGTGCTGGACGACGCCGGCAACGGCGACCGATTCGGCGCAGCTCCCAGCCCTGAAGAAGAAGCCATGGCGCAGCAACTGTTCGAACGCATCGACGCTGAAGTCGAGGCCTTGCCCGACGCCCAGCGGCGCGCACTGTTGATGCGTGAAGTCGACGGGCTCGACTACAAGGCCATTGCCGCGGCACTCGGGCAGCCCGTGAACACTGTCAAGTCCCACATCTTTCGAGCGCGCGACGCGGTAGCCCATCGCGTGCGCCCGCTACTTTCACCCACGCGCGACAGGCGCTGGTAGGAGCCACCGCATGAACGACGCAACACGCCTGCTGGACGGCGATCTGACGCCAACCGAATTGACGACGCTGCTTGAGCGGCTGAAGCACGACAGCGCGCTGCGCGACGAAGTCTCGGCGCAGCAATTGATCCGCGACGGCTTGGCCGGGCTTCGCTCGCTGGACGCCGGCTACACCCTGCGCATCCTTGCCGCAGTGCGCCAAGCCCGGGATCGAGAGGCGTGAACCAAGCCCGCGCCTGGGCGATTTGCAGCACTGCACCGCGCCACGCACCGAGACCAGACACGTGTCGATGACATTGCAGCAACAGGACGGGTGTCAGGATGGTGAAGAATCCGCCTTGCCGTGTGAAGGTGGCAAGCGATTCGCAGGTGCGCGTGCATTGAGCCTTCGCCCACGCCGCACTTCACCCACGTTCGCACCCACCGTCGCACCCGCCATCGCCGAGGCCTTGTCCGCATGAACCAAGACTTTTCCATCATCACCCTGGTGCTTCATGCCAACCTGGTGGTGCAGTTGGTGATGGCCGGGCTGCTGCTCACCTCACTGGCCAGCTGGACGGTGATCTTCGGCAAGCTCTTCGGGCTGCGCAGTCTGCGCGCTGGCAATGAGGATTTCGAGCGCGAGTTCTGGTCGGGCAAGAACTTGAACGACCTGTACGCCGCCGCCAGCGGCCGCACCGACAACTCGCCGATGGAACGCATCTTTGCCAGCGGCATGCGTGAGTTCCTGAAACTGCGCGAGCGCCGGCAAGAGGCCCCAGCCCAACTGGACGGCGCCCGCCGCGCCATGCGTGCCAGCCTGCAGCGAGAGCTGGATGTCATCGAAGGCAACGTCGGTTTCCTGGCCAGCGTGGGCTCGGTCAGCCCCTATGTGGGCCTGTTTGGCACGGTGTGGGGGATCATGCATGCCTTCGTCGGCCTGGCCAATGTGCAGCTGGTGACGCTGGCCACCGTGGCGCCCGGCATTGCCGAAGCCCTGGTGGCCACGGCCATCGGCCTGTTTGCCGCCATCCC
>JANOAQ010000095.1:0-3898 GCA_031411195.1 Burkholderiaceae bacterium
CCTGGCCAAGGCGGTGCAAAAGGCCCGCGGCTTCCGGCGCGACATCGTCGACCGGGTGCGCGGTGATGTGGAGAAAGCCTTTGCCACCGCCAAGATGAAGGCGCAGGTCTCGGGCCGCGAGAAGACGGTCTACAGCATCTACCGCAAGATGCGCCAGAAGCATGCCGGCTTTGCCCAGGTGACCGACCTGTTCGGCTTCCGCATCGTGGTGCCCACGCTGATGGACTGCTATCTGGCGCTGGGCACCCTGCACCAGCTCTACAAACCGGTGCCGGGCCGCTTCAAGGACTACATCGCGATTGCCAAGGTCAACGGCTACCAGAGCCTGCACACCACCTTGGTCAGCCCGCTGGGCACGGCGGTGGAGTTCCAGATCCGCACCGAGCCCATGCATGCGGTGGCCGAAACCGGCATCGCCGCGCATTGGTTGTACAAGCACGACGCCAAGAGCGGTGGCAATGGCGCCACCGAAGCGCAACGGCTGGGATCGATGTGGCTGAAATCGCTGCTCGACATCCAGGACGAAACCCGCGATGCGGCAGAGTTTCTCGAGCACGTGAAGATCGACCTGGTGCCCGAGGCGGTGTATGTGTTCACCCCCATGAGCAAGATCCTGGCGCTGCCGCGTGGCGCCACACCGGTCGACTTTGCCTACGCCATCCACAGCGATGTGGGCGACCATTGCGTGGCCGCCAAGCTCAATGGCGAGCCGGTGGCCCTGCGCACTGAACTGAAGAGCGGCGATGTAGTTGAAATCGTCACCGCGCCCGGCGCCCGGCCCAATCCGAGCTGGCTGAACTTTGTGCGCACTGGCCGGGCACGCAGCAAGATCCGCCACTTCCTCAAGACGATGGAGCACGAGGAATCGCGCAGTCTGGGTGAAAAGCTGCTGGCCCAGGCCCTTCGATCCGAAGGCTTGCTGATGCCATCGGCCGAACTGGACGACGCGCCCGCCCAGACCCTGTGGCACCTGCTGGTCAAGTGGAGCGGCAACCGCAGCCGGGCCGACTTGCTGGTCGACATCGGCCTGGGCCGCAAGATCGCCACCATCGTGGCCAAGCGCCTGGCCGTGCTGATGGCCGAACGCGGCACACGGCCCGACGCCATCACGCTGACACTGAGCAAGTTCGGCGCCATCGACGACAGTGCCGTGCAACCGCCGGGCGTCGTGATCGACGGCACCGAAGGCGCCTCGGTGGTGTTGGCGCCCTGTTGCCGGCCCATCCCGGGCGATGACATCCGCGGCTACCTGGGCCGCGGTGAGGGCCTGCTGGTGCACACCGCCGAATGCAGCATCGGCAGGCGCCTGGCCAACCGCGACCCCGAGCGCTGGATCGCCGTCGAATGGGCCGAGCAGCCCGAGCGCCACTTCGAGACCAGCGTCAAGCTGCTGCTAAAAAACGGCAAGGGCGTGCTGGCCCAGATCGCCGCGGCCATCAGTGGCGCCGAGGCCGACATCAGCCACATCGAGATGGACAACGAGCCGCAGGACGACGCCAGTGAACTGACCTTGCTGCTGGCGGTGCGCGACCGCCAGCACCTGGCCGACGTGCTGCGCACCTTGAAGCGATCGCCGCCAGTGCTTCGCGCGGCCCGCATAAAACCTTAACCCACCTGACCGCGGCTCAGGCGGCAGGTCGGGGGTAGTTGACCGCCAACACCTCCAGCACCTCCACCCCGCCCGGCGTCTGCAGCTTCACCTCGTCGCCCTCGCGGGCCTTGAGCAGCGCACGGGCGATGGGGGCGATCCAGCTCACTTCACCGGCCAGGTTGTCGGCTTCGTCGATGCCCTTGATGGTGATGGTGCGCTCTTCGCCCCGGCTGTTGGCATAGGTGACGGTGGCGCCGAAGAAGATCTGGTCGCTGCCGTGGTGGGCCGACGGGTCGGCCACCTCCGCGATGTCGAGCCGCTTGGTCAAAAAACGGATGCGCCGGTCGATCTCGCGCAAGCGCTTCTTGCCGTAGAGGTAGTCGCCGTTTTCACTGCGGTCACCGTTCTTGGCCGCCCAGGAGACGATTTCCACCATCTTGGGCCGCTCGTCGTCGATCAGGCCCATCAACTCGGCGCGCAGGCACTGGTAGCCGGCGGGCGTCATGTAGTTCTTGCCGCCCGGTGGCAGCGGCGGCAAGCCGGGGCCGCCGTCTTCGTCGTCGCTGTCGCCCTCGGGCTCTTTGGTGAATGCCTTGTTCATCGTGCCACCAGTTTATGCAGCCCGCGCCGCAGTGCGCCATGCGCCTGGCGCGCTGCCGGTCCATTTGCGAAAGGCCCGGTAGAAGGTGCTGGCGTCGTTGAAGCCCAGCCGCGCGGCAATATCGGCCACCGGCAGTTGGCCCTCGGCCAGCAGCTGCAAGGCACGGTCGCGCCGCACCTCGTCCTTCATGCCCCCCCAGGTGGTGCCCTCGCCTTCCAGGCGTCGGCGCAGTGTGGCGGTGGACAGCTTCAGCGCCACGGCCAGTGCAGCCAAGGTGGGCGCGGCATCGCCCCGGTCCAGCGCGGCGCGGCACAGGCGGCGCACCCGATCGCTGGCGCCGGCGGCCACCACCTGCTTGAGAAACACCGATTGCGGTGCATCGCGCAAAAAGGCTTTCAGGCTGGCCGCGTTGACCGTCACCGCGCCGGCCAGCACCCGGGCGTCGAACTGCGCCGCCGTGGCCGCTGCACCAAAGCGCTGCAGCGGGGAGAACATGCGCCGGTACTCGTCGGCATGCGCCGGCTCGGCGTGGGCCCAATCCAGCCGGGTGAGCGGCACGCGCCGCCCGGCCAGCCAGCACAGCAGGCCGTGCAGCATCACCAGCAGGGTTTCATCGGCAAAACGGCGGGCTTGCAGCGCATCGGCACCGTTATGGTTCCCTGTGATGCGGTTGCTGAGCGTCAATGTGGCGGTGCCGCCGGCCACGCGCAGGCTGGCACTGATGTCGTCGAAGACCAGGCCGAAGCCGCGCACCGCCTGCTGCAAGGCCGCGCCTACCGTGGCCTGGCCCGCCAGCGTGTGGCAGAGCATGGCAAATGTGCCCACCTTCATGCGCCGCGCATCCAGGCCGAAGAATTCGTCGTCCAGCAGGCGAGCCACCACCATCCACAAGCGGGCAAAGGCCGCCGCCGGTACCCGCGCGGCGGCCTCGTCCACCAAGTGGGGCGCGATGCCGGCCACAGCCAGGGCCTCGCTGCGCTGGACGCCGCTCAACGCCTGCAGCGCACCGCGCACAAAGGCGACGGACACGGTGCGCTCGGGCGGTGCGGTGGGCGGGGGCATCGCCCATTCTGGCAAATTGCATCAGCGGCCCGCGCGTTTGCGCCATCGCGCCGCCGGCCGCGCCGCCCTAGACTCGGCGCTTGACGGCGCCATGCCCCATGTGGCCCGCAGATGTGCCGCAGCAGCCGCAAGGAGACACCCCATGACCGATCTGTCCGCTGAATTCAAGGCCCTGGCCAACTACCGCCCCAAGCACAAGGTGCGTTTCGTCACCGCGGCCAGCCTGTTCGACGGGCACGATGCGGCGATCAACATCATGCGGCGCATCCTGCAGGGCATGGGGGCCGAGGTCATCCACCTGGGCCACAACCGCAGCGTGGACGAGGTGGTCACCGCCGCCCTGCAGGAAGATGTGCAGGGCATCGCGGTCAGCAGCTACCAGGGCGGCCACAACGAGTATTTCAGCTACATGGTGGACCTGCTGAAGGCGCGCGGCGGCGAGCACATCCAGGTCTTCGGCGGCGGGGGCGGCGTGATCGTGCCGGCCGAGATCCGCGCGCTGTCCGACCTCGGCGTGCGCATCTTCAGCCCCGAGGACGGCCAGCGCATGGGCCTGGCCGGGATGATCGGCGAGATGGTGATCCGCGCCGACCGCGATCTGTCGGGCTACGCGCCGACCTCGCTCGACGCGCTGCGCGGCCACG
>JANOAQ010000096.1:0-17729 GCA_031411195.1 Burkholderiaceae bacterium
CGAAACCGTCCATCAGCACACCGATCGAGCCGACGATGCTGGCCTTGTCGACGTAGATCTCGTCGGCCGCCACCGCCACGTAGTAGGCGCCCGAGGCGCACACTTCTTCGACCACGGCATACACCTTTTTCTGGTGCAGGGCCTTGAGGCGGCGGACCTCGTCGTTGATGATGCCGGACTGCACCGGGCTGCCGCCGGGGCTGTTGATGCGCAGCACCACGGCCAGCGCGCCCTTGTCCTCGAAAGCATTGCGCAAGCCGGCCAGCAACTGCTCGGCACTGGCCTCGCTGTCGGAGGCGATCTCGCCGCGCAATTCGACCAATGCGGTGTGCGGCCCGGTGGGCGAACTGTGGTGGGCCCGATCGGGCAGCACCAGCCAGACCAAGGCAGCCACCAGACCCAGCCAGGCCAAGCGGAAGAAACCCCGCCAGCGGCGCTCGGTACGGCGCTCCTTCAGCAGTTCACGGGCCAGGCTTTCGAGCGTGCTTTCCATGGCCGGCCGCGCCTGGGCGGCCGCTGCGGCGCCCAGGCTGGGTGTTGCAGCCGGCGCGGCCGCCGCCACGGCAGGCTCCGCCGGCGGGTTGGAGGGAAGGTCGTCCTGCGGGATCATGGGCTGCTTTCGGGGGCGGGGCGCGGCACGGGCCGCACATCGCGGGAAGGATACCAACAGGCCATGCCGCCTTGCTCGGCTACCTGCACAGAAATCAGCCTGCCGCGGCCACAGGGCCCACCCACGCAACGCCCGTCGGTCGGCGAGTAGCTGGCACCGTGGATCGAACAGACGATCCAGCGCTTGTCGTGGTCTAGAAATTCACCCGGCTGCCAGTCCATTTCCACCGGAACATGCGCGCAGCGGTTGATGTAACCCACCAGCCGATCCTCGTACCGCAAGGCAAAGGCCCGCGCCGGCTGGCCCCAGAGCAGCACGTCGAAGACCACGGCCTTGCCCCGCTCCTGCAGATCGGCCGCAGGGCACAGGGGCTGTGGCTCGGCCGGGGGCTGCACTGGCCCGGCTTGGGGCCCCGGCAAGGGCTCAGGCATGGGCCAGCAACCAATCCTGCAATTGCGCGGTGGAGTGCGCCACGAACAAAGGCCCCAACGCTTCGAACGCCGCCGGCGCATGTGCCCCAAAACCCACCCCCACGCTGGCAGTACCGGCGTTGAGGGCCAACTGCAGGTCGTGGGTGGTGTCGCCGATCATCAAGGTTCGTTCGGGCTCGATGCCGAACTCGCGCATGAGTTGCTGCAACATCAGCGGGTGGGGCTTGCCGGCGGTTTCGTCGGCGGTGCGGGTGCCATCGAACAAGCCCTTCAGTTCCACTGCGTGCAGGGCCTCGTCCAGCCCGCGGCGGCTCTTGCCGGTGGCCACGGCCAGCCAATGGTTGCGGGCCTTCAACGCGTGCAGCATGGCCAGCGTGCCGGGAAACAGCACCAATTCATCCTGCCGGCGGATGTAGTGCTGCCGGTAGCGCTGGCCAAGCTCAGGGTAGCGCTGGGGCGCCAGATCGGGAGCCACATACTGCAGGGCCTCGGTCAGGCCCAGGCCGATCACGTGGCTGGCGGCCTCGTCGCTGGGCACGGGCAGGCCCAGTTCTGCGCAGGCCGACTGGATGCATCGGGCGATCAGCGCGGTGGAGTCGAAGAGGGTACCGTCCCAGTCGAAGACGACCAGGTCGAAGCGGCGGGGGCGTGTGGTCATCAGGGGCGCGGGCTCAATGCGGTTCATTCAAATGGGCCAGCAGTGTGGCGCATTCAGGCGGCAAGGGGGCCAGCAGTTCAACACGCTCCCCCGTGGCAGGGTGGTCGAAAGCCAGGCGCCTGGCATGCAGGAACATGCGGCCAAAGCGCACCCCGGCAAGACCTTCACCCCGCGCCCATTGGCGGTTCAGGGCGAAGTCGCCGTATTTCGGATCGCCCACGATGGGGTGGCCCGCCTGGGCCAGGTGCACCCGGATCTGGTGGGTGCGGCCGGTCTTGATGGTCACATCCAGCAAGGTCGCCAGGGCATGGTGGCTGACCACCTTGATCAGGCTGATGGCGCGCCGGCCATCGGGGTGGTCGGCGGCCACGGGCAGCACATGGCGCTCACCCTTGGCATCCAGCGTCTTGTGCAGGGCCACGTCAATCACCTTCAACTTCTCGGGCCAGGCGCCCACCACCAGCGCGGCGTAGGTCTTGCCGGTATCGCGGTTGCGAAATTGTTCTTGCAGGGCGACCAGCGCGCTGCGCTTCTTGGCCAGCAGCAGGATGCCCGAGGTCTCGCGGTCGATACGGTGCACCAGTTCCAGGAACTTGGCGGCGGGCCGCGCCTGGCGCAGTTGCTCGATCACGCCAAAGCTCACGCCCGAGCCGCCATGCACTGCCACGCCGGCGGGCTTGGCGATGGCCAGCAGATGCTCGTCTTCGAACAGGATGGGAAATTCACGCGGGGGCGCCACGGGCGCATCGGCCACCACCGCGGCCACCCGCACCGGTGGCACGCGCACCTCGTCACCCGGCGCCAGGCGGGTATCGGCCTGCGCCCGGCCCTTGTTGACGCGCACCTCGCCCGAGCGGATCACCCGGTAGACATGCGTCTTGGGCACGCCCTTGAGCAAGCGCAGCAAGAAATTGTCCAGCCGCTGGCCTTCGCCGGCTTCGTCCACCAAGAGCCGGCGCACCTCGGGCGCGGCGGCGACGGCGGCAGGAGGCGTGGTGGTGGGTACCAGCGGGAGCGCAACGGGCGCGGGCCTCGCGACGGTCTTTCGGGCAGCCCGGGGCGACGGTGCGGTGGGCCTGCCGCCCGGCCTGGGTTTGCTGCTTATAATGTTGCGAGCCACGATTGGGCCGTAAGTGCTTGATTTTTCAGAGTTTACCCGGGCACGCCCGGCGCTATCGTGAGCCGGCGCCTTACCAGGCGTCAAAAAGCGTTGATGCAACACCTGCGTCACGCGCGGCAGGCCGCAGTCCCCCAAGTGATGCGGCGGCCCCGTAGGCCAGGTGAAAGAAACACGTCGTCACAGCCGTCCCGTCACAGGGAAGAACCAAAAGGTCATGGACGGCAGATCGCCCCGTTGTTGTGGCGGTCTGCTGTCCGCGTCAAAGCCCACAGGGTCCGCATGCCGTCCCTCCAATCCACCCCCTCTGCACCTGCCAAATGGCGGGATGGCGCAGCCCCGGCCTCTGGTCGGTGCGGCAGTGCCGGCAGTTGGCGTGACGCCTTCGCGCCCTGCGCGCTGGCTGGAGACCCGGCGCCGCCCACCCCAACCGCTTTGCCGCACGCGGCCCCGCTGCACCGCTGATCAGTTCTTGATCACACCGCAGTCCAGGGCGATTCCTTCTCCGGCCGTTACCCCGTTTTTCGTGCATCGGATTTGATCACCTGCCCTGACCTGTTGGTCGGGCCGGAGATCGGCAAGTGCGTGCCCGCCGCAACGGGCGCGCGGGATGGGAGTGCACATGAAACGCATGCTGATCAATGCCACGCAGTCGGAAGAGCGGCGTCTGGCCATCGTCGACGGGCAAAAACTGCTCGACTTCGAAACCGAGATCGAAGGGCGCGAACAGCGCAAAGGCAACATCTACAAGGCCCTCGTGACGCGCGTCGAGCCGTCACTCGAAGCCTGTTTTGTGGACTATGGCGAAGACCGCCACGGCTTCCTGCCGTTCAAGGAAATCTCCAAGACCTACTTCCGCGAAGGCGTCGAAGCCAAGAACGCCACCATCAAGGAGGCGATCCGCGAAGGCCAAGAGCTGCTGGTGCAGGTTGAAAAGGAAGAGCGCGGCAACAAGGGTGCGGCGCTCACCACCTTCGTCAGCCTGGCCGGGCGTTATCTGGTGCTGATGCCCAACAACCCGCGCGGCGGTGGCGTGAGCCGCCGCATCGAAGGCGAAGACCGCGAAGAGCTGAAGGAAAACCTCGACCAGCTTGAATACCCCAAGGGCATGAGCCTGATCGCCCGCACCGCCGGCATCGGCCGCAGCGCGCCCGAGCTGCAGTGGGACCTGAACTACATGCTCAAGCTGTGGAGCGCCATCGACGGCGCCTCCAAGGCGGGCAAGGGTGCCTTCCTGATCTACCAGGAAAGCTCGTTGGTCATCCGCGCGATCCGCGACTACTTCACGTCCGACATCGGCGAGATCCTGATCGACACGGACGACATCTACGAGCAGGCCCAGCAGTTCATGAACCACGTGATGCCCGAGTCGGCCTCGCGTGTGAAGCGCTACCGCGACGACGCGGCGCTGTTCAGCCGTTTCCAGATCGAGCACCAGATCGAAACGGCCTTCAGCCGCACCGTCAACCTGCCGGCCGGTGGCGCCATCGTGATCGACCACACCGAGGCCCTGGTGTCGGTGGACGTCAACTCGGCCCGCGCCACCCGTGGCGGTGACATCGAAGAAACCGCCACCCGCACCAACCTGGAAGCCGCCGACGAAATCGGCCGCCAGATGCGCCTGCGCGACCTGGGCGGTCTGATCGTGGTCGACTTCATCGACATGGAGGAGAGCAAGAACCGCCGTGAGGTCGAGCAGCGCCTGCGTGACGCGATGCGCCAAGACCGCGCCCGGGTGCAGTTCTCGTCGATCAGCAAGTTCGGCCTGCTCGAGTTGAGCCGCCAGCGGCTGCGCCCGGCGTTGAGCGAAGGCAACCACATCACCTGCCCGCGTTGCAACGGCACCGGCCACATCCGCGACACCGAGAGCTCGGCGCTGCAGATCCTGCGCATCATTCAGGAAGAAACGCTGAAGGACAACACCGCCGCCGTGCACGTGCAAGTGCCGGTGGAAGTGACCTCGTTCCTGCTCAACGAGAAGCGCACCGAGATCACCAAGATCGAACTCAAGCAGCGCTGCACCGTGCTGCTGGTGCCCAACAAGCACCTCGAGACGCCCAACTACAAGCTCGAGCGCCTGCGCCATGACGACCCTCGTCTGGAAAACCTGCAGGCCAGCTACACGATGATCGAGGAGCCGGAGGACGAAGTCGGCATCACGCGTCGTGAGAAGAGCAAGCCCAAGCAGGAGCCGGTGATCAAGGGCGTGCTGCCCGACCAACCCGCGCCCGTGGCGGCGCCCAAGGCCGAGCCGGTGGCCGCCCGTGCGCCCGCCGCTGCGGCTGCGGCCCCCGCTGCTGCTGCCGCACCCAGCGCACCGTCCTGGGTGGGCCAGCCGCCAGCACCCGCCGCCGGTGCCGGTTTCTTTGGCTGGATCAAGAAGCTGTTTGGCGGTGATGCCCCGGCCCCGGTAGCAGCGCCCGTGGCTGCCCAGGCGGCCGTGCCTGCCGCCGGCGATCAGCCCAGCCCCGAAAAGCGTGAAGGCCGCGGCGATGGCCGCCGTGACCGCAATGACCGGGGTGGTCGTGGTGGCCGAGGCCGCGATGCCAAGCCTGGCGAGAGCCGGGGCGATGGCCGCAGTGATGCCCGCAGTGACGGCCGCAGTGATGGCCGTACCGAGTCCCGCGTTGAACGCCCCGACCGGGCCGAGCGCCCCGAGCGTGGCCCGCGTGCCGACCGCGCCGAGCGCCCGGACCGAGGTGACCGCACCGACGGCCGCCGCGACAGCCGCCGCGGGGAGCGGCCGGCCGAACCGGATGCCACTGTGCGCGCCCTGGGTGACGGTGCGGCCGCCGCTGCCACCGTCGACGCCGCACCGCGCCGCGCGCCGCGCCCCGATCGCGAAGCGCGTCCGGCTGAAAGCGCCGAAGGCGTGCAAGCCCTGGTCGGCGGCGTCAACCTGCCGGAAGGTCAGGCCGGTGCTGAAGGCCTGGACACCTCGGGTGATGAGCAACCCCGCCGCCGCCGCCGTCGCGGTGGCCGTGGCAACCGCGATGAGGCGGGCAATGACATCGGCGGCAACGGTGCTGAAGCCGGCGCGGGCGGTGACGCCTCGGCAGCCGAGGCCGGCGCCCCGGCAGTGTCCACCGAGGCCGGCGTGGCCGCCGAAGGCGCTGAACGTGCCGATGGCGCCGCAGCCGACACCGGCGACGCTGGCGAGCGCGATGCCAGCCGCCGCCGAGGCCGTGGCCGCGAACGTGGCCGCCGCGAGCGCCGCGATGAAGACGGCAACGTACCCGCCGATGGCAACGCCCTGGCCGATGCACCGGCCTTGGCCGACGCCGCCGCTTTGGCAGCCAGCCTGCCTGTTGCCGAAACCGATGTGGCGCCGGCCGCGCTTGCACCCGCATTTGCATCCGCACCTGCGCCAGTCACCGCCCAGGCGCCAGCACTCGTCACGCCGCGTGCCGAGCCAGTGGTGGCAGTGGTCGCCCCGGCAATGGCGCCCGCGCCCGCCCCGCAGGTGGTTGCGCCCTTCGTGCTGCCGATGGCCGCGCTGCAGAGCCTGGCCGAAAGCTCGGGGCTGCAGTGGGTCAACTCGGACGCCGAAAAGATCAGTGCTGCCCAGGCCGCCATGGCCGCCGAGCCCGCTCCTGTGCGCGTGCCGCGTGAGCGACCGCCAGTGGTGGTGGTCGACGAAGGCCCGCTGGTACTGGTCGAGACCCGCAAAGACCTGTCGCAGTTGAAGCTGCCCTTCGAGACCGCTGGCGGCGCGCCCGCCGCACCGCAGGCCTGACGCGGTCGCCCGGGGCCATGTCTGCCCCGGTCAAACGCCGCCCGGCCCGTGCCGAGGCGGCGTTTTTCATGCCGAACACGCCAGCCCCCGAAAGCCCTCCCCTATGACCGTCATCCTCAAGAAACCCTCAGCACATTGCATCCCCGTGCACCTGAGCGACCGCGACAACTGGGCCCGCCACAGCGCCGCACTGAACGCCCAGGATCGTCAGTGGCTGCAGACCGTGGGCTTCACCGCCGCGCCCGACACCCATGCCTTGCTGCCCGACGAGCGAGGCGGCCTGCGCGCCGTCTGGGCGGGCGTGCGTTCTGCCGGCGACCCCTGGGCCTTGGCGGCCTTGCCGCGCGCCCTGCCGACGGGCCCGTATTGCCTGGGCGACAACGGCTTGGCAGTGGACGCCTACGTGGCGGCGCACGCCTGGCAACTGGGCGGCTATGCCTTCACCCGCTACAAGCCCGCCCGCCGCGCCGCAGCCGAACTGATGCTGCCCGCCAGCGAAGCGGCGCGCCGGGGTCTTCTGGTGGCCGACACCGTGGCCCAGGTGCGCGACCTGGTCAACACCCCCGCCGAGCACCTGGGCCCGGCCGACCTGGCCACTGCCGTGCAACTGCTGGCCAAGGCGCACGGCGCCAAGTTCAAGCAGACGGTGGGCGATGCGCTGCTCAAGGCCAACTTCCCGGCCATCCACGCCGTGGGCCGGGCGGCGGCCGCCGAACGGGCGCCGCGCCTGATCGAGCTGCGCTGGATTGCGCCGGGCTTGCGCAAGGACGCCCCTCAGCTCACCCTGGTCGGCAAGGGCGTGTGCTTTGATTCAGGCGGCCTCGACATCAAGAGCCCGGAAGGCATGCGCCAGATGAAGAAGGACATGGGTGGCGCCGCCACCGCCCTGGGCCTGGCCCGCCTGGTGATGGCGCTGAAGCTGCCGGTGCAACTGACCCTGCTGATCCCGGCGGTCGAGAACGCCATTGCCGGCAACGCCTACCGGCCCGGCGACGTGATCAAGACCCGCGCGGGCACCCACATCGAGATCGGCAACACCGATGCCGAGGGCCGCGTCATCCTGTGCGATGCGCTAGCCTATGCGGCCGAGAGCCAGCCTGACCTCATCATCGACCTGGCCACCCTGACCGGTGCTGCGCGGGTGGCGCTGGGCGCGCAGTTGCCGGCGCTGTTCTGCCGCAGCCTGGCGCAGGCCCGCAGCCTGGTTGACCTGGGCCTGCAGTTGCACGACCCGCTATGGCACATGCCGCTGTGGCAGCCTTACCACGCAGGCATCGAGAGCGACATCGCCGACATCGTCAACACCGGGCGCGGGCCGCAGGCGGGCGCCATCAATGCCGCGCTGTTTCTGGAAGACTTTGTGCCCGCCGATCAAGACTGGCTGCACATCGACCTGTTCGCCTGGAACGACAGCAACCGCCCCGGCCGCCCCGCCGGCGGCGAGGCCCAGACCCTGCGCACCCTGCTGGCCTGGCTGCAGCAGCGTTACGCACACTGACAAAGGCGAGCGGCCAACGCCACCAAGCGAACGCCGCAGAACCGGCTTTGCCGGGCTGCTGGCGTTGCCCCCTGGAGGGGGCGCGCGAAGCGCGTAGGGGGGGGTCCAGTCTCACGGCAGCGATTCCAAAGCGTGCTGGTACTGGGGCTGGTGCATCAGCTCGTCCCAGGGCAGTGGTGGGATCAGGGGCAGCAGGTCGAGGCGGCGCGCTTCGCTGTCGCCATCGGGTGCCCAGCGGCCATCGGCCTGGGCGGCCAGCAGTCCGTCGAGCAAGGCATCCACCGCCCGGCCGCCTTCGACCAGCGACTGGTTGCACAGCAACACCAAATCGCAGCCTGCATGCAGTGCGGCGAGCGCTCCGACGAGCGTGCTGCCGGCCCCCTTGGCGCCTTCCATGCTGAGGTCGTCGCTGAAGATGGCGCCCTGAAAGCCGAGGTCGCCACGCAGGATGTGTTTGAGCCAGCGTTCGGAAAAGCCCGCCGGCATCGCGTCCACCTTGGGGTAGACCACGTGCGCCGGCATCACGCTGGCCAGGCTGGTGGACAGCCACTCGTAGGGCTTGGCATCGTCGGCCAGGATGACCTTGAGCGGGCGCTTGTCCACCGGCACCGTTAGATGGCTGTCGGCCTTGACAAACCCGTGGCCGGGAAAGTGCTTGCCGCAATTGGCCATGCCGGCCTGCAGCAGTCCGTGCATCAGGCTCTTGGCCAGCAGGGTAGCCACGCGGGCATCGCGGTGGAAGGCACGGTCGCCAATCACGCCGCTGCCGCCATGGTCCAGATCTAGCACCGGGGTGAAGCTCAGGTCCACGCCGCAGGCGCGCAGCTCGGCGCCCAGCACATAGCCCGCAGCAGTGGCGGCATTGGTCGCGACCATGGCATCGCGCATCCACAGCTCACCCAGCACGGCCATGGGCGCCAGGTGGGTGAAGCCGTCGCTGCGAAAGCGCTGCACCCGGCCACCTTCGTGGTCGACACACACCAGCACATCGGGCCGGATGGCCTTGATCTCGGCCGTCAGCGCGGTGAGCTGGGCACGGTCGATCCAGTTGCGCGCAAACAGGATCAGGCCGCCTGTCAGCGGGTGCTGCAGGCGGCGGCGGTCGTCGGCGTCCAGGCGGGTGCCGGCGATGTCGATGACCACGGCGGCGTGGTGCAGGTCGAGGTCGGGGGTGCACATGATTCGGGGCCTTTCTCGATCACCACGAAGGTGGCGGCGTAGTCGGTTTCGTCGGTGACGGTGACATGGGCGCGCAGCCCACGCTGCTCGAACCATTCGGCCAGCGCACCGTGCAGGCGCACCACAGGTTGGCCGCTGGGCAGGTTGAGGATTTCGCAGGCACGCCAGGTCATGGGCATCCGCATGCCCATGCCGATGGCCTTGGAAAAAGCCTCCTTGGCCGAAAAGCGGGTGGCCAGGTAGGCCACGCCGCGTACTTCGGCACGTGCGCGCCGAGCCTGAAACACCTGCAGCTCGGACGGCCCCAGCACCTTCTCGGCAAAGCGGTCGCCGCGCCGCGCCAGCGTGGCGCGCAGGCGGCGGATGTCGCAGATATCGGTGCCGATGCCGTAGACCATCAGCGGCCCGCCGCCGGCGCAAACGCCCTTTGTATGCAGCGCTGGTAGTCGCGCACCGTTTCGGTGATGCCGTGCTCCAAGGCATCGGCGACCAGGGCATGGCCGATCGACACCTCGAGCACACCCGGCACGGCGGCCAGGAAGGTGGTGAGGTTGTCGCGGTTCAGGTCGTGCCCGGCGTTGATTTCCAGGCCCACGGCCAGCGCCGCCTCGGCTGCAGCCGTGTAGCCTGCCAGCACCTCGGCCTGGGCCGGCGTGCCGAAGGCGCTGGCATACGACTCGGTGTACAGCTCCACCCGGTCGGCGCCACAGGCGCGTGCGGCGGACATCATGGCGGGCAGCGGATCCATGAACAGACTGACCCGCACGCCCAGGGCATGCGCCTCGTCGATCAGGGGCCGCAGGCGCACGGCGTCTTCGGGAAACCGCCAGCCGTGGTCGCTGGTGAACTGTTCTTCGCTGTCGGGCACGAAGGTCACCTGGTGCGGGCGCTGGCCCTGCGCGCACAGGGCACGCAGCATGGCCATCAGGTTGTGGAAGGGGTTGCCTTCGATGTTGTATTCGGCCTGGGGCCACTGCTGCATCAGGGCGGCCAGGTCGTGCACGTCCTGCGTGCGGATATGGCGCGCATCGGGCCGGGGGTGCACGGTGATTCCCTGCGCGCCGGCTTCCAAGGCCAGGCGCGAGAGCTTGACCACACCGGGGATGCCCAGATGCCGGGTGTTGCGCAACAAGGCGATCTTGTTGACGTTGACCGACAGGGCGGTGCGGTGGCCGCGCGCAGCGGCTTCAGGGGCAACAAGCGGGTTCATCGGGGGTCTCGGGCAACAGGGGCGACTCAGGCAGTGGGCGGCAGGGCTGTCTCGAGCAGGCGGCGCACGTCCAGCATCACCTGCCGTGTGCGCAACTGCGGCGAACCCAGATGATAGTGAAGCAGCGTTCGCAACTGCACGCGCAGCGCCGACGGTGCACTGCGGCAGGCCTGGCGCAGTGCCACGGCATCATCAGCCTGCAGGGCGGCTTGCAAGGCGCTGCACACGGCACCGGGCAAGGCGGGTTCGTCGCCGTTGGCTGGCACCAGGCCCACATCGCCGCGCAAGGCATAGCCGCGCTCGGCCTGAACCGGCGCCTGGGTGGTGGTGCTGCAGGCCAGGTCGGGCAGCACGCCCGTCTCGCGCAGCAACTGCAACTCGAAAGCGCGCAGCGGCGCGTCGTCGACCGCATCGGCCAGGGCCAGCAGCGCGCTGGCGTATGCGTCGAAGAGCCGCTCGTGCGGGTCGCCCCGGGCCAGCAGCTTCATCAGCAGCTCGTTCAGGTAGAAACCGCTGAACAGCCGCGCCGGAGGCAGGCTGGCCCCCGCATTGGCGTACTCGGCCGAGCGCAGGGTGAGGATGTCGGCGCCCTCTTCTGCCTTGGGCTTGCCGGTGACGACCTGCAGGCGCTGAAACGGCAGCAGCACCGGCCGCAATTGCGAATACGGCCGCTTGGCGCCCTTGGCCACCGCCGCCACGCGCCCGTGCTCACGTGTGAACAGGTCGAGGATCAGGCTGGTCTCGCTCCAATCCCACTGGTGCAGGACGTAGGCGGTCTGGACCGTGGCGCGCGAAGTGGCCACGTCACTCGTAGCCGTAGCTGCGCAGGTGCTCCTCGCTGTCGGCCCAGCCCGAGCGCACCTTGACCCACAGTTCGAGGAAAACCTTGCTGTCGGTCAGGCGCTCCAGCTCTTGGCGCGTCTCGCTGCCAATGCGCTTGAGCCGCTCGCCGCCGTCGCCGATCACCATGCCCTTGTGCGCATCACGCTCGACCACGATGGTGGCGGCGATGCGACGCAGGTTGCCTTCTTCCTCGTATTTGTCGATCACCACTGTGGCGCTGTAAGGCAGCTCGTCACCGGTCAAGCGAAACAGCTTTTCGCGGATCAGCTCGGCCGCCATGAACTTGTCGCTGCGGTCGGTGAGCGCGTCTTCTTCGTACATCCAGGCCTGCTCGGGCAGGTAGGGCTCGACGATCTTGAAGAGCCGCTCCACATCGCTGGGCTTGGTGGACGACATGGGCACGTATTCGGCGAAGGGGTGGCGCTCCTGCATGCCCTTGAGCCAGGGCAGCACATCGGTGCGGCGCGCAACCACGTCCAGCTTGTTGGCCACCATGAAGACCGGTTTGTCCTGAGGCATCAGCGCCAGCACCTTGGCGTCGTCCAACCCGAACCGTCCGGCTTCGACCATGAAGAGCACCACGTCCACATCGCCCAGCACTGAAGTGACTGTGCGGTTGAGGTTGCGGTTCAGCGCGGTGCGGCCGCGGATCTCTTTCGTCTGGAAGCCCGGGGTGTCGACAAACACGAACTGGGTGCCGCCGAGGGTGCGGATGCCGGTGATGCGGTGTCGTGTTGTCTGGGCCTTGCGCGAGGTGATGCTGATCTTTTGTCCCACCAGGGCATTGAGCAAGGTCGACTTGCCCACATTGGGCCGGCCGACGATGGCCACCAGGCCACAGCGGCGGCCGTCGCCCGCCAGGGGGTCCACGGGCAAGGTGGGCAGGGTGTCGTCGGGCACGGAGGTGGGTTCGATCATGGTGAGGCTCGGGTAGTCGGCCGCAGCGGCCAGTCAGGTGGCATCACCTGGGAGGTGTCGGTGGTGTGGTGGTTCAAACGCGCAAAGGCCCGCCAGGGCTGTCGCTGGCCTTGAGCTGGCCCAGCATGCGACGCGCTGCTTCCTGCTCGGCCGCGCGGCGTGAGCGGCCTTCGCCGTTCTCGGCCAGGCCGAGCGCGGGCACGGCACATTCAACGTCGAAGGTCTGGGCATGGGCCTGGCCCCGCGTCGCCACGATGCGGTAACTGGGCACGGGCAATTTACGGCCCTGCAGCCACTCCTGCAGTTCGGTCTTGGCGTCCTTGGTCCAGCTCTCGGCCTCGGTGCTGGTGATCAGTTCACCGAAGAGCTGGCGCACCAGGTTCATGGCGGGCGCCAGGCCACCGTCCAGGTAGGTGGCGGCAATCACCGCTTCCATGGCGTCGGCCAGGATGGACGGCCGCTGCGCGCCGCCGCCACGGGCCTCGCCTTCGGACAGGCGAATCACGTCGGGCAGGCCCAAGGCCACGGCGGCACGATGCAGGCTGTCTTCGCGCACCAGGTGGGCACGTACACGGGTCAGATCACCTTCGTCCGAGCCCGAGAAGCGCTCATAGAGCAGGCTGGAGACGGCCATGCTCAGCACGGCATCGCCGAGAAACTCAAGCCGCTCGTTGTGGTCGGCACCAAAGCTGCGGTGTGTGAGCGCACGCTGCAGCAGGCCGGTGTCTGCAAAGCGGTGGCTCAGGCGGGCTTGCAGGGTGTCGAGGCGGGAATCAGGTCGGGCGGGCATGGGGCGGTGTGCGGGCGGTGCCGGAGGCACCATGGCACGGCGCCCACCGGATCACTTGGATTGCCCAGCGTACTTGATCAGCAGGAACACGGGGCCGAAAAGTTCGATTTCCTTCTCATAGGCGAAGCGGATCACCACGCGGTCGTTCTCTTTCGTGATCTCGAGCTCCTTGCCGGCCACCGAGCTGATGGTCTGATCGATCTGGCGCTGCTTGTCGAAGGCGATGCGGATCTCGGGCACGGTATTGGCCGGCGCGGCGGCGATGCGCTCGACCACGCCCTGGATGGTGTAGAACTCGGACACCGTTGGCAAGATGCGCACCAGCAGGTAGCCGACGAAGCCCACGACGATGGCCCAGGCCAACAGGCCGATCAGGGTAATACCGCGCCGGGGGCTGTGTCGCGACAAGAACCGTGTGCGTTGGGTCATGATGGGCCAGGGTGACCGCAGCATCAATCAATCAAACATACCGATGCGGCGCAGGTTGCTGAAGTTCATCCACACCATGAAGGCCCGCCCGACGATGTTTTCATCGGGTACGAAGCCCCAGTAGCGTGAATCCTGCGAATTGTCGCGGTTGTCACCCATGACGAAGTAGTGACCTGCTGGCACTTTGCACGTCACACCCTCAGCGGTGTAGCGGCAGTTGTCACGGAAATTGACAAAGCTCTCCATCGGGCGGTAGATCGACGGGCGCTTGGGCTCGACCAGGATGCCGTGGGCCACCACGCCCAGCTTCTCGCTGAACTTGGGCGCGTAGCGCATGCTGTCGTCGTCGTAGTAGTCGCCCTGTGCCTGCACGGGCACCGGCTGGCCGTTAATGGTGAGCAACTGGTTGTTGTAAACCACCTCGTCGCCGGGCAGGCCGACCACCCGCTTGATGTAGTCGATGCGGGTGTCCACCGGGTAGTGAAAGACGATCACGTCGCCGCGCTTGGGGTCGTTGTTCTTGACCACCTTGGCGTTGATCACGGGAAGACGGATGCCGTAGTGGAACTTGTTCACCAGGATCAGGTCGCCCACCACCAGGGTGGGAATCATCGAGCCAGAGGGGATCTTGAACGGCTCGAACAGGAATGAGCGCAGCAGGAACACTGCGCAGATCACCGGAAAAAGCCCCGCAGTCCAATCCAGCCACCAAGGCTGCATCAACAACTTTTCGCGTGCGGCAGCCACGTTGTTGTCGACCTGGCTGATGCCTTGCCGTGCCAGATCAGCCCGGCGTTGGACGTCCTGCGCACTCAGTGCGTCGGCCGCGGCTTGGCGGGCTGGCGCAAACTTGAAACGCTCGGCCAGCCAATACGCCAGGGTGGCCATGGTCAGCACGAACAGCAACAGCGAAAAATTGCCTATCCAGTAGCCCAGGTACCAGCCGGCGCCGTAGACCAGCAAGGCGCCGTACAGCACGGCGGTGAGGGCACTCATCATGGGTGGGGGTTCGCGGGTAAGGGGTGAGGATCAGTCTTCAACCTGCAAGATGGCCAGGAAGGCTTCTTGCGGCACTTCCACCGAGCCGATCTGCTTCATGCGCTTCTTGCCGGCCTTTTGCTTTTCGAGCAGCTTTTTCTTGCGGCTGACGTCACCGCCATAACATTTTGCCAGCACGTTCTTGCGCAGGGCCTTGATGTTCTCGCGGGCGATGATGTTGGCGCCGATGGCCGCCTGGATGGCCACGTCGTACATCTGGCGCGGGATCTGCTCACGCATCTTGGCGGCCACGGCCCGGCCGCGGAACTGGCTTTGCACCCGATGCACGATGATCGACAAGGCATCGATGCGGTCACCGTTGATCAGCAGATCGACCTTCACCACATCGGCCGCGCGGTACTCCTTGAACTCGTAGTCCATGCTGGCGTAGCCGCGCGAGACGCTTTTGAGCTTGTCGAAGAAGTCCAGTACGATCTCGGCCAGCGGCAGCTCGTAGGTCAACATCACCTGGCGGCCGTGGTAAGCCATGTTGAGCTGCACGCCACGCTTTTGGTTGGCCAGCGTCATCACCGGGCCGACATAGTCTTGCGGCATGTACAGGTGCACGGTGACGATGGGTTCGCGGATCTCGGCGATGCGGCCCAGGTCCGGCATCTTGCTGGGGTTCTCCACCTGCAGCACGGTGCCGTCGTTCAAGGCCACCTCGTAGACCACGCTGGGTGCGGTGGTGATCAGGTCCTGGTCGAACTCGCGCTCAAGCCGCTCCTGCACGATCTCCATGTGCAGCAGGCCCAAAAAACCGCATCGGAAGCCAAAGCCCAGCGCCTGGCTGACCTCAGGTTCGTAACGCAGCGAACTGTCGTTGAGCTTGAGCTTTTCAAGCGCGTCGCGCAGTTGGTCGTATTCACTGGCCTCAGTGGGGTAGAGGCCGGCAAACACCTGGGGCTGGATCTCCTTGAAGCCGGGCAGCGCCTCGCCGGCGGGGCCGGCATTGTTGGGCAGCTTCTTCTCAAGCGTGACGGTATCGCCCACCTTGGCGGCTTGCAGCTCCTTGATGCCGGCGATCAAAAAGCCGACCTCGCCGGCCCTCAATTCCTCACGCGGCTCGCTCTTGGGTGTGAACACACCCAACTGCTCCAGCGGGTAGGTGGCGTTGGTGGCCATCATTCGGATGCGGTCGCCCTTCTTCAGCACGCCGTCAACCACCCGCACCAGCATCACCACGCCCACGTAGTTGTCGAACCAGCTGTCGACGATCATGGCCCGCGGCGGGCCATCGGCGTCGCCCTTGGGCGGGGGCATGCGCTCGATCACCGCTTCGAGGATGTCGTCGATGCCCAGGCCGGTCTTGGCCGAGCAGGGAATCGCATGTTCGGCATCGATGCCGATCACGTCTTCGATCTCGATCTTGGCGTTCTCGGGATCGGCGTTGGGCAGATCCATCTTGTTGAGCACCGGCACCACCGTGACGCCCAGATCAAGCGCGGTGTAGCAATTGGCCACCGTCTGGGCTTCAACACCCTGGCTGGCATCGACCACCAACAGCGCACCTTCGCAGGCCGACAACGAACGGCTGACCTCGTAACTGAAGTCGACATGCCCGGGCGTGTCGATCAGGTTGAGGTGGTAGACCTGCCCGTTGCGCGCCGTGTACTTCAGCGAAGCCGTCTGTGCCTTGATGGTGATGCCGCGTTCGCGCTCAATGTCCATCGAGTCGAGCACCTGGGATTCCATCTCACGGTCACTCAAGCCACCGCAGCGGTGAATCAGGCGATCAGCCAGCGTCGACTTGCCGTGGTCGATATGGGCAATGATCGAAAAATTTCGGATGTGTTCCATGAGGTCGTTGGGGCGCTTTCGAGCCTGCGGTCAGCGCGTGCCGGTGGGGCTCAGCACGGGCGCAAGGCGCGGCGCAGAACTGGGAGGCACGAAGCCCTGTACGGGCACAAAAAAAAGGCACGTCCAAGTGGGGACGCGCCTTCCAACAAATGTTTGGCAACTGCTTGTTGGGCCTTCATTGTAGCCAAAACCACTTGGCTGGAAGCCGCGCCATTGCTTGTGATCGGGTCGTTGCAGGGTGCCAACAGGCGATCATTATCAACAACTTATCAACAGGCCTGTCATGCCACCGTGCGTATTGCAGAAGACTGACCTCAACTTCACTGGAAAGCAAGGAATACAAGCCACACGACCAAGATTCTAACCGGGCAAGATTGCAATCTGCTGGAATCAAGCTAGAAAGCGAGCAGTCACCAACCTACAGCCCTGCCGGCGCCCGCCTTTGAGGCGGCGCCTCATCATGGCAGGACCGTCGCCGCCATTCCACGATGCAAAAAGACCCGCCAATCGACTCGGATGCAGGTTCAGCCCGGTCTTGAGCGCCGAGCCACCTGTTGCATCAGCGGCCTGGACGGATCACCAGGTAGTTGACCCATTCGCCGCGCCGCACCATCACGCTGACCGACTTGGCCTTGTCCAGTTTGGCCGCCACCGCGACGAACTGTTTGACATCGGCCAGTTCGATGTTGTCCAACGCCAGGATCACATCCCCTTCGCGCAGCCCGGCTCGGGCTGCCGCCCCGTCGACCGCGTCCACCTTGACGCCACCGCGCAGCTTGAGCTCGCGCTTGGCGGCATCGCTCAGGTCTGACACCGTCAAGCCCAGAGCGGTCTTGCCGGGGGGCGCAGCGCGTGGGGCTTCGCTGTTTGCGGGGCGTGCTGTCGGATCGGGCTCGAACTCGGCCACGGTGACGCTGACATCGCGGTATCCGCCCCGGCGGAAAACCTGCAGCACCGTTGCGCTGCCGGGCCGTGTGGCCCCCACGATGCGCGGCAGATCGGCCGACTTTTCGACCACCTTGCCATCAACCTTGGTGATGATGTCGCCCGCCTCGATGCCCGCCTTGTCGGCAGGGCCGCCACTTTCGATGCCCCGCACCATGGCACCAGTGGCGCGCGCCAAGCCGATGGACTCGGCCACCTCTTTTGTGACGGGCGCGATCGTGACGCCGATGCGGCCGCGTATCACCCGGCCATTGGCGCGCAACTGATCGGCCACGCGGCTGGCCTCGTCGATGGGGATGGCGAACGAGATGCCCATGAAGCCGCCCGAGCGGCTGTAGATCTGCGAGTTGATGCCCACCACCTCACCGCGCATGTTGATGAGTGGACACCGGAGTTGCCCGGGTTGATGGCCACGTCCGTCTGGATGAAGGGCAGGTAGTCACCTGTATCGCGTGCCTTGGCACTGACGATGCCTGCCGTCACGCTGTTTTCCAGCCCGAAGGGCGAGCCGATGGCCATCACCCACT
>JANOAQ010000097.1:0-2290 GCA_031411195.1 Burkholderiaceae bacterium
CGTGTCGTTGTCGTGGCCCATGGCGCGGGCGCTGTGGCGCAGGGCGGTGGGTGCGCCGGCAAAGCGCGGCACCACGGCGGGCATCTTGACGCTGCCCAGCTCGATGTCGGGCACGTCGACGATGGCCTGGCGGGCGGCAAAGTGCGGGTCGGCGGCGATGTCGGCCGCGTCATAGATGGGAGCGATGGTGCCGCCGGCGGCGTGAAAGGCGGCCATCACCTGCTCACCCGTCTGCACCGCGCACCAGCCGCGAAAGATGTCGTTGAGCGTGGCGGCGTGCTGCACCCGCGCGCCGTTGTTGGCAAAGCGCGGGTCTTGCGCCAGAGCGGGCTGGCCAATGGCCGCGCAGTTGCGGGCAAACAGCGCATCGGTGCTGCCGGCCAGGCTGAACCAGCGGCCATCGGCCGATTGGCACACCAGCGACGGGGCCGAGTACTGGTTGGCATTGCCCGAGCGGCCGCGCACCACGCCCAGTTGCTGGTGCTCGATGGGCAGGTAATCCAGCACCTTGAGGATGCCTTCGGTCAGCGACAGGTCGATTTCTTCGCCCGGCAGGTCGCGGTGTTGTGCGTGGCCCCGCGCGCGGGGCCACAGCGCAGCCAGCATGGCCACCGCGCCAAACAGGCCGCCGATGGCATCGCCCAGCGGGTAGCCGCTGTGCATGGGCTCGCCATCGGGCTCGCCCGTCAGATGGGTGAGGCCGCCCAGGGCCTCGAAGATGCGGGCAAAACCGGGCTGGTCGCTGTAGGGCCCCGTCTGGCCGAAGCCGGTGACACGCAAGATCACCAGCTTGGGGTTGATGGCCCACAGCACCTCGCGCGGCAGGCCCCAGCCGTCGAGCGTGCCGGGGCGAAAGTTCTCCACCAGCACATCGAAGCGCGGCAGCAGTTGCTTGAGCAGGTTGATGCCATCGGCCTGGTGCAAGTCGAGTGTGATGAAGCGCTTGTTGCGGTTGATCACCTTCCACCACAGCGACTGACCGTCCTTGAAGGGCGGAAAGTAGCGCACGCCGTCGCCCCGGCCAGGCAGTTCGACCTTGAGCACATCGGCGCCGTAGTCGCTGAGCAGGGTGGACGCCATGGGCGCGGCAATGATGGTGGCCAGATCGAGGATGCGCAAGCCGGCCAGCGGGCCTTGGCCCAGGGCATCGGCGGTGGTTTCAGAGGTGGTTTCAGCGGCGGATGACAAGGGCGGGTGTCCTGTTGGCGGTGGGATGGGGCGGCCGGCGGTGCTTGTCGCCAAGCGGGCAGGGCCGCGCCAGGCACGGTGCCATCATCGGTGCAGCCGCGCCCGGCGCGCCACGGCAACAACCCCGGAGACCTACCCACCATGCTCGACTTCCAGGACCGCACCCTGCTGCTGACCGGTGCCGACGGCGGCATTGGCCGCGAGACGGCGAAACTGTTTGCCGCCCACGGCGCCAAGCTGCTGCTCACCGACCGCGCACTGGCACCGCTGCAGGCCTTTGCACACAGCCTGGGCCTGGGGCCTGACCGGGTGCACTGCCTGGCCGGCGACACCGCCAGCGCCGACGATGCGCAGCGCGCGGTGGATGCGGCAGTGCAGCACTTCGGCGGCATCGACTTCTTGGTGCCGGCGGCCGGCATCTTCGAGTTTCAGCCCACCGCCACGATGCGCGATGCGCAGTGGCGCCAGACCATGGCCGTCAATCTCGATGGCGTGTACTACCTCAGCCAGCGCGCCCTGCCCGCCCTGCGGCCGGGCAGCGCCATCGTCAACATCGCCTCGGTGGCGGCGCACCGCGGTGCGCCCTACCACGTGCATTACGCGGCCACCAAGGCGGCCGTGCTGGGCCTCACCCGTTCACTGGCGCGCGAGCTGGCACCCAAGACCCGTGTCAACGCCATCTCGCCCGGCGTCATCGTCACGCCCATGACCGACCGGCTGGTGGCCGAGCACGGCGACGACGTGGTGCGCCAGACGCCCCTGGGCCGCCTGGGCCAGCCGGCTGAGATTGCCAGCGTGGTGGGCTTCCTGTGCAGCAGCGCGGCCAGCTTTGTCACCGGGTCGGTGATCCATGTGAATGGCGGTTACCAAATGGAATGAGTGTTTGCTGCGGGCCTTCAGGCCTGCGCAAACGCGAAGTCCACCTCGGGCTTCAAGCCGCTGACGATGCGCGCGATGCTCTTGCCCGAGCCGCAGGAGTGCGTCCACCCCAGCGTGCCGTGCCCCGTGTTGAGAAACAGGTTGGGCAGTTTGCTGCGGCCGATGATGGGCACATTGCTGGGCGTGGCCGGGCGCAAGCCCGTCCAGAACTGCGCCTGGCTGC
>JANOAQ010000098.1:0-8179 GCA_031411195.1 Burkholderiaceae bacterium
GGAAGTCGGTGAAGGGGTGCAGGAAGTGTGCCGCGTCGGCGGCCTGCCATTGTTGGGTCGTGCGGGTCATCGTCATCGCCTCACTGATCAGACATGGAGCAAGAGATGTTCCCGCTCCCACGGCGAGATGACCTTCATGAACTCGGCGTACTCGATTTCCTTCACCTCGGTGTAGACGGTGATGAACGACGCACCCAGCACTTCGGCCAGGTCCTTCTCGGCGCGCAGCAACTCCAGCGCTTCACCCAGGCTGCGGGGCAGGGCAAAGTCACCCAGGTAGGCGTCGCCCTTGCACTCGGCGGTGGGCTCGATCTGCTTTTCGATGCCCATGTAGCCACAGGCCATGGTGGCGGCCAGGGCCACGTAGGGGTTGGCATCGGCGCCGATCACGCGGTTCTCGACGCGGCGGGCCTGGGGTGACGCCAGCGGGCTGCGAATGCCCACGGTGCGGTTGTCGGTGCCCCACTGGATGTTGATGGGCGCGGCCACGCCCCGCACCAGGCGGCGGTAGCTGTTGACGTAGGGCGCAAACAGCGCCATGGCTGCAGGGATGTACTTTTGCAGCCCGCCAATGAACCAGTAGAACTCCTTGCTGGCGCTGCCATCGGGGTTGCTGAAGATGTTCTTGCCGTTGACGTCGAGCACACTTTGGTGGACGTGCATGGCGCTGCCGGGTTCACCGGCAATGGGCTTGGCCATGAAGGTGGCGTACATGTCGTGGCGCAGCGCGGCCTCGCGCACCGTGCGCTTGAACATGAACACCTCGTCGGCCAGGCCCAGCGGGTGGTCGTGGAAGAAGTTGATCTCCATCTGCCCGGCACCCACCTCGTGGATCAGGGTGTCGACGTTCAGGCCCATCTTCTCGCAGTAGGCGTACACGTCCTCGAACAGTGGATCGAACTCGTTGACCGCGTCGATGCTGTAGGCCTGGCGTGAGGTTTCGGCCCGGCCACTGCGGCCGATGGGGGGCTTGAGCGGCATGTCGGGGTCGGTGTTGCGCGCCACCAGGTAAAACTCGAGCTCGGGCGCCACCACGGGGTTCCAGCCCTTGGCAGCGTACAGATCGCACACCCGGCGCAGCACCGAGCGGGGGGCAAACGGCACCAGCAGGCCGTCCTTGTCGTAGCAGTCGTGGATCACCTGGGCGGTGGGGTCGATGGCCCAGGGCACGATGCGTGCCGTGGTGGGGTCGGGCCGCAGGTGCATGTCCATGTCGGTGGGGCTGATGACGTCGTAGTACGGCCCTTCTTCAGGAAACTCACCCGTCACGCCCATGGCCACCACCGCTTGGGGCAGGCGCATGCCGCGGTCTTCGGTGAACTTCAAGCGCGGCAGGATCTTGCCGCGCGCCACACCGGTGAGGTCGGGCACCAGGCATTCGATCTCGGTCACCCTTTGCTCGTTGAGCCAGTTCTCGAGGTCACTGAAGGAAAAATTGTCTCGGTTCACCATGGAACACCTTGGGTTGGGTTGGTTGATGCCAAGGCCGCTGGCTTGTGGCGGCGGCCCGGCGGGTCTATCAGGCGATGGGGTGGGCACTAAGGTACCGCCAGGCGCAGGGCCGGCTGGTGCCGGTCATGCCAGGCCTGCACGGCTGTACCAAAGGCCTTGAGCATCTGCAGGGAGATCGGGTTGGCGGCGGCTTGCCATTCGGGGTGCCACTGCACACACAGGTTGAAGCCCCGGGCATCAGCCACCGAGAACGCTTCGACCAGGCCATCGGGTGCCCGGGCTTCCACCCGCAAGCCGGGCGCCAGGGTGCGCACCGCCTGGCCGTGCAGCGAATTCACCTCAAAGCGGCTTTGGTCGACGATGCCAGCCAGCACGCCGCCGGGCGCGACGTCCACCGGATGCACAGCGGCGTACTGCACGGCAGCCGATTCGCCTTTGGGCGCACGGTGGTCCTGGTAGGGGCCGGCCTCTTGCACTGCCTGGTAAAGCGTTCCGCCCAGGGCCACATTCGTCTCTTGCGCGCCCCGGCAGATGCCGAACAAGGGCAGGCCGCGCGCCAGTGCGGCGCGGATCAGCGGCAAGGTCCAGCTGTCGCGCAGCGGGTCCAGTGGCAATTCATGGTCGTGCACCGCCTCGTTGAAGTGGCGAGGGTGCACATTGCTGGGTGAGCCGCTGAGCAGCACGCCATCGGCCAGATCAAGCAGGGCCTCGATCTCATCGGGCTCGGCGCTGGGCACGATCAGCGGCATGGCACCGGCCAGTCGCACGGCGGTCAGGTATTTGTGGCCGGCCACGTGGAACGGAAAATCGCCCAGCATGCGGTTGCAGGCAGGCACCAGTACGATGGGTTTGCGAACAGGAGTGGTCATGCGAGGGCATCTTTCAGCCGGTACCAGGCCATGCCCAGCACCAGCGCGGGGGTGCGCAGCAGCCGCCCGCCCGGAAAAGGCCGGTGCTGCACGCGCGCAAAAGTATCGAACCGGGTGGCGTCACCGGCCATGGCCTCGGCCACCACCCGTCCGGCCAGGCCAGTCAGGGCCAGGCCATGGCCCGAGAAGCCTTGCAGGTAGTAGACCTGCGGCGCATTGGAGAGGCGGCCAAAGTCAGGGGCGCGGTTCATCGAGATGTCGACAAAGCCACCCCAGGCGTGTCGGATGGGCGTGGCAGCCAGTGAGGGGAAGGTCATCGCCAGGCGCTGACGCAGGCTGCAGGCCATCTTCAGCGGCGTGGCCGTGCTGTAGCTGGCGCGGCCGCCATAGAGCAGGCAGCCATCTTGGCTGAAGCGAAAGTAGTCGAGCACGAAGTTGTTGTCGCAAACCGCTGCACCGCAGGGGATGAGCTGTTGCGCCATTTCAGGCGACACCGGTTCGGTGGCCACGATGTAGGTGCCCACCGGCATGATGCGCGAGGCCAGTGCCGGCGCCAGGCCCTGCAGGTAGACATTGCCCGCCAGCAGCACCTGCCTGGCCTTGACACAACCTGCGCCGGTGTGCAGCACAGGCGCTGCGCCGTGCGAGATGGCCGTGACCGCCGAGCCTTCATGGATCATCACGCCAAGGCCGGTGGCCGCTCGGGCCAGGCCCAAGGTGTACTTCAGCGGGTGCAGGTGGCCCGAGCGCGGATCGTGCACGGCGGCGTGGTAGCGCGGGCTGTTGATCCACTGCGGCAGGTCTGCACGGCCGATGCGCCGCATCGGGTAGCCATAAGCCGTGTCCAGACGGTCGGCGGCGGCCATCAAACTGCGTGCCTTGCCGCCGCTGGTGGCTACCCCCAGGTAACCATCCTGCCAATCAGCATCGATGCCGAAGCGGGCGCAGCGCTGGCGGATCAGGTCGATCGCTTCGACCGACATGGCGAAGACGCGGCGGGCCTCGTCCAAACCGAGTTGGGCTTCGATTTCGTCCTGGTCGCAAGCCAGGCCATGGATGGCCTGACCGCCGTTGCGCCCGCTGGCGCCAAAGCCCACCTGATGGGCCTCGAGCAAGCGCACCGAGAAGCCCCGGTCGGCCAGTTCGATGGCTGCAGACAGGCCCGCCAGTCCGCCACCCACCACCGCCACATCGCACTGCGCATCACCCTCCAGCGCCGGATACCGCGCCTCCCGTACCGCCGTGGCGGCGTAGTACGAGTGGCGCGTGAGATCCTGGTCGGCGCGAAGGAAATGCATAAACCGTTGCGCTAGGCAGTGTCCTCAGGTGGATTGGCAGGTCGGCGACAAAGCCGGGCAGTTCAGGCGTGCCGACGAATGGCGCCGCGCACCGTGTCGATGATCTGGTCGATCTGCGCGCGCTCGATGATGAGCGGAGGCGACAGCGCCAGCGTATCGCCGGTGGTGCGGATCAGCACGCCCTTCTCGTAGCAGTCAAGGAAGATGTCGAAGGCGCGCTTGGCCGGGCTGCCGGCAATTGGTGCCAGCTCGATGCCGGCCACCAGGCCGATGTTGCGAATGTCGATGACGTTCGGCTCACCCCTGAGCGAATGCACGGCCGCGGCAAAGTAGTCTTGCAGGTCGCCCGCGCGGGTGAGCAGGCCTTCGTCTTCATAGGTGGCCAGCGTGCCCAAGGCCGCCGCGCAGGCCAGCGGATGGCTGCTGTAGGTGTAGCCGTGGAAGAACTCGATCAGGTGCTCGGGCCCGTTCATGAAGGCGTCGTGGATGTTTTGCTTGACGGCCACGCCGCCCATCGGCGCGCTGCCATTGCTCAGGCCCTTGGCCATCACGATCATGTCGGGCGTGACGCCGAAGGTGTGTGATGCAAACGGGTTGCCGGTGCGGCCGAAGCCGGTGATCACCTCGTCGAAGATCAGCAGGATGCCGTGCTTGTCGCAAATTTCGCGCAGCTTGTTCAGGTAGCCCTTGGGCGGCACCAGCACGCCTGTCGAGCCGGCCACCGGCTCGACGATGACAGCGGCGATGGTGCTTGCATCGTGCAGGGCGACCAGGCGCTCCAGGTCTTCGGCGATCTCGGCGCCGTGCTCTGGCTGGCCCACGCTGAAGGCATTGCGCTTGAGGTCATGGGTGTGTCCGATGTGGTCGACACCGGCCAGCATGGTGCCGAACTGCTTGCGGTTACCCACCATGCCGCCAACTGAAATGCCACCGAAGTTGACGCCGTGGTAGCCCCGCTCGCGGCCGATCAGGCGGGTGCGGGTGCCTTCGCCCCGCACGCGGTGGTAGGCCAGCGCCATCTTCAGCGCAGTCTCGACCGATTCAGAGCCCGAGTTGGTGAAGAACACCTTGTTCAGCCCGGTGGGCGTGAGCTTGGCCACCTTGTCGGCCAGTTCGAAGGCCTTGGGATGGGCCATCTGGAAGGGCGGGGCGTAATCCATCTCGGCCGCCTGCTGCTGGATGGCCTGCACGATCTTGGGGCGGTTGTGGCCGGCGTTGACGCACCACAGGCCGGCCACGGCGTCGAGCACCTGGCGGCCGTCGTCCGTCCAATAGTGCATGCCTGAAGCCTTGACGAACAGTCGCGGGCTCTTCTTGAACTGCCGGTTGGCGGTGAAGGGCATCCAATAGGCATCGAGCGGCACGCTCTTGGGGGCCTCGACAAAGGCGGCCAGCGGGTTGGCGGTGGGTGCGTCGAATGCGGTGGTGCTCATCATCGGGCTCCTGGCAGGGGTTGAGGGTGGCGCCACGGCCGGGCGCGCAACATCATGCAGTCTAAGCAGGCTTGCGCGCAATGTGCTTGCGCAATGGTGCAGGGCGCACCATCGAGATGCCATAAAATTCGAAAACTAAGCTCAGGATTCGCAGAAAATGCTGAACACTAAACCCAAGCCGCAACTCGATGCCATCGACCGCCAGATCCTGGCCGAACTGCAAACCGATGGCCGGTTGTCGAATGTGCAATTAGCCGAACGGGTGCATCTGTCGCCTTCGGCGTGCCTGCGGCGGGTCAAGCTGCTGGAAGAGTCGGGCGTGATCGGCCAGTATGTGGCCTTGCTCAACGCCAAGGCGCTCGGCCAGCACGGCACGTGTTTTTCCATCATCAACCTGCAGACGATGAGCGACGGCGTGCTCAAGGCGTTTGAGCAAGCGGTGCGTGACGAGCCCGAGGTGCTCGACTGCTTTTATGTGGCCGGCAGCAACGACTACCTGATCCGCTTCAGCTACCGCGACGCTGAAGACCTGGAACGGTTTCACACCCATGTGCTGATGAAGTTGCCTGGCGTGGAGCGCAGCAACTCCATGCTGGTGCTTCGAACGGTCAAGAAGACCACCGCGCTGCCGGTTTAGGCGCGCGGCGAATGGCGGCGCGTCGATGGCGGTGTGACGATGCTGGCGCGTCAGCTGCCGGGCATACCGCCCACGCGCTGTTCGCGGCAGGCGGCTGCTTCGTCCATGCGTCGGCGGCGCTGGCCGGCCAGGTAGGTCCAGACGAAGTTGGCTGCGGCGTTGCTGGTCAGTTCTGCGTGGTCGAAGGGTGGCGCCACTTCGACGCAGTCCATCCCGACAAAAGGCAGGTTCGCCAATTCTTCAAGCAGGCTGAGCACCTGGTTGCTGGTTAATCCACCGGGCTCGGGTGTGCCCGTGCCAGGTGCAAATGCCGGGTCGAGACAGTCGATGTCCAGGCTCAGGTAAACGGGTGGATTGCCGTGGGCAGCCAGGCGGCTGGTGATGGCCTGCAGCACGGGTGCCAGTTGTGCTGGAGATTCCAGGCCGCGCAGTTCACGGCCAGTGAAGATCTGGCCACCTTGGTCGCGCACGTACTCTCTTGGCGCGCGCGTGGCCGAGGAGCGGATGCCGAGCTGGGTGAAGCAAGCGGGCAAGACCAGCCCCTCCTGAATGGCTTCGTACACCCAGGTGCCGTGACCGCTGGGCTCGCCAAAGTGGTCTTCCCAGGTGTCGCAATGGGCGTCGAAGTGGACCACTGCCAAGGGCTGGCCCAAATGCAGGCGGTAGGCGCGCAACAGGCTCAGGGTGATTGAGTGATCGCCCCCCAGCCACGCCATGTGGTGCTGACCGATGAGCGTGCGGGCTTGGGGTTCCAGCGCCGCACGCATGCCGGCCAGGCTGGTATTGGGCAGTGGCAGGTCGCCGGCATCGCCCAGTACGCCCGACAGATCGACATCGAAGAGCGGGTGGTTGGCGTCGCACAGCATGTGGCTGGACTGCCGTATGGCCTTGGGGCCGAATCGCGCACCCGGCCTGTTGGTGACAGCCCCGTCCCAGGCAACACCGGCCACGGCAAAGGCATGTTCGGCCGCCAGTGGCGGGCATTGCAGAAAACCGGCGTGGTTGAGGAACGCAAAGCGGGTCATGGATGTGGATTGCGTGAAATTTGGAGCGCAAGCATGCCCCAAACCGGGGTTCGGTCCACCGCAACGGCATGACGCGGTGCAGCATTGCAGCGCTTTCACATCGAGAAAGTGGCATTTCGTATTGTGAAAAACCAGGATGTTGCGGTGCAGCAGAAATTTCCACCATCGAAAACTTCATTTCGCATCATGGAACTTCGGTCGTAAGTAATTGATTTAATTGAGAACAAATTCAGGTCTTCTATAAGACATAAGTCTTCACATTGACCCGTGTCACGGCTACGCTAGAGCCATCGACACGCTGGATGTGTTGACCACTTTCACCCCACCAAGGAGCCCACATGACCAACCTTACCCGTGACCAGCAAATTGCCGCCCTCGAAAAAGACTGGGCCGATAACCCCCGTTGGAAGGGCATCAAGCGCGGCTACTCTGCCGCCGACGTGGTGCGCCTGCGTGGCAGCCTGCAGGTGGACCACACCCTGGCCAAGCGCGGCGCCAGCAAGCTGTGGAACCTGATCAACACCGAGCCCTTCGTCAACAGCCTGGGCGCGCTCACCGGCAACCAGGCCATGCAGCAGGTCAAGGCCGGCCTGAAGGCGATCTACCTGAGCGGCTGGCAAGTGGCCGGCGACGCCAACAGCAATGGCGAGATGTACCCCGACCAGTCGCTGTACTCTGTCGATTCGGTGCCCAAGGTCGTCAAGAAGATCAACGCCACCTTCGCCCGGGCTGACCAGATCCAGTGGAGCGAAGGCAAGAACGACATCGACTACTTCGCGCCCATCGTGGCCGATGCCGAAGCCGGTTTCGGCGGCGTGCTGAACGCCTTCGAGCTGATGAAGGCGATGATCGAAGCGGGTGCCGCCGGCGTGCACTTCGAAGACCAGCTGGCCGCTGCCAAGAAGTGCGGCCACATGGGCGGCAAGGTGCTGGTGCCCACCCGCGAGGCCTGCAGCAAGCTGATCGCCGCCCGTCTGGCCGCCGACGTGATGGGCGTGCCCACCATTCTGCTGGCCCGCACCGACGCCGAGGCCGCCGATCTGGTGACCAGCGATGTCGACCCGATCGACCAGCCCTTCCTGACCGGTGAGCGCACCGTCGAAGGCTTCTACCGCACCAACAACGGCATCGACCAGGCCATCAGCCGCGGTCTGGCCTATGCCGAGTACGCCGACCTGATCTGGTGCGAAACCGGCACGCCCGACCTGGCCTTTGCCAAGCAGTTTGCCGACGCCATCCACGCCAAGTTCCCCGGCAAGCTGCTGGCCTACAACTGCTCGCCCAGCTTCAACTGGAAGAAGAACCTGGACGACGCCACCATCGCCAAGTTCCAGCGTGAACTGGGCGCCATGGGCTACAAGTTCCAGTTCATCACGCTGGCCGGTTTCCACGCGCTGAACTACGGCATGTTCGACCTGGCCTACGGTTATGCCCGCAACAACATGACCGCCTTCGTCGAGCTGCA
>JANOAQ010000099.1:0-2866 GCA_031411195.1 Burkholderiaceae bacterium
AGATTATAGCATCCGGCCTCATGAGCTCATCCTCCAACTTTCCCCGCCCCGCCCCGGACTTGTGTGACACGGTGGTCGCCCTGCGCGCCGGCCTGGCCAGCGTATCGGGCCTGATGGCCGACAGCCTGAACGCCGCCGACAGCGCCGCCAACGCCCACGCCTATATCCGCCGCTTCGATGCCCAGGCCCGCGCCGTGGCCGCAGCCACCGACGCCGCCGTGGGCGCGGGTGCACCGCTGCCGCCGCTGGCCGGCCTGGCGGTGTCGATCAAGGACTTGTTCGACGTGGCGGGCCAGCCCACCACCGGGGGCTCCAAGGCGATGGCCGACGCACTGCCGGCCGAGCACGATTGCCCCGCCGTAGCCCGACTGCGTGCCGCCGGTGCGGCACTCACCGGCCACACCAACCTGAGCGAATTCGCCTACTCGGGCCTGGGGTTGAACCCGCACTTCGGCACGCCGGCCAACCCGGCCACGGCGGCCCTCAATGCCACGCCGCGCGCTCCGGGCGGCAGCACTTCGGGCGGCGCCGTCACAGTGGCCACCGGCGCGGCCTGGGCTGCCCTGGGCTCGGACACCGGCGGCTCGATCCGCATCCCGGCTGCCTTGCAAGGCCTGGTCGGATTCAAGAACACCCAGCGCCTGACGCCGCTGCAAGGCGCCATCCCGCTGTCGACCACGCTGGACACCGCCTGCGCCATCACCCGCAGCGTGCGCGATGCGGTGCTGGTGCACGGCGTGCTGGCCGCCCGCACGCCGCAGCCGCTGGCACGCCCGTTGCGCGGCCTGCGCCTGGCGGTGCCGCAGACGGTAATGGTCGACGGCCTGGACGCCGACGTGGCCCGCGCTTTTGAACACACCTTGACGGTGCTGCGTGCCGGCGGGGCGCAGATCGACGACATCGCGCTGGCACCCCTGGCCGAATTGTCGGGCTTGCAGGCGCAGGGCGGCTTCACGGCGGCCGAGAGCTGGTCATGGCACCGTGCCCGGCTGCTGCAGCGTGAAGCCGACTACGACCCGCGCGTGGCCCAGCGCATCCGCCGGGGTGAGGCCATGAGCGCGGCCGACTACATCGACCTGATCCACACCCGCGCGCACTGGATCGCCCGCGTGCAAGCCGAAATGCTCGGCTACGACGCCCTGCTCTCGCCCACCGTGCCGATGGTGGCCCCGCCGCTGGCACCGCTGGTGGCCAACGAAAAGCGCTTCTTCGCCATCAACACGCTGATGCTGCGCAATGCCTCACCGGTGAACATGCTCGACGGCTGCGCGCTGTCACTGCCCTGCCAGGCGCCCGGCCAGATGCCGGTGGGCCTGATGGTTTGGGGCCCGGCCATGGCCGACGACGCGGTGCTGGGCGTGTCGCTGGTGATCGAGGCGGCGCTGGCCGCCGGCCTGGCGCCCACCACGGGCCGCTGACCATGCGGGTGGCGGTGATCGGCGCCGGCATCGTCGGCGTCACGACGGCTTTCGAGTTGGCGGCCGATGGCCATGAAGTGACGGTTTTCGAGCGACGCGGCAGCGTTGCCGAAGAAACCAGCTTTGCCAATGCGGGCGTGGTGGCCCCGAGTTATGTCACGCCGTGGGCTGCGCCCGGCATGCCGACCAAGGTGCTGATGCACCTGCTCAGCCGCCATGCGCCTGTGCGCCTGGCCCGGCCCATGGCACCGGGCCAATGGGGCTGGATGTGGCGCTGGTGGCGCGCCTGCCGCGCCCCGGTGTTTGCTGCCAACCGCGAGCGTTTGCACCGCCTGGCGCGCTACAGCCAGCAGCGGCTGATCCTGCTGACGCGTGATCTGAAGCTGGAACACGAGCGTGCCCAGGGGTATCTGGTGCTGCTGCGCAGCGCCAAGGACCTGGCCGGCGCACGCGGCAGCCTGAAGCTGCTGGCCGAACTGGGCGCCAGCTTCCACCTGGTGGATGCCAACCGAGCCCGCCGCATCGAGCCGGGCCTGTCGGCCGACACACCCCTGCACGCCGCCGTGCACCTGCCCAACGACGAGGTGGGCAACTGCCGCCAGTTTGCCCACCTGCTGCGTGCCCAGGCTCAACAGCGCGGCGCGGTGTTCAGCTTTCAGCGCGAGGTACTGGCCATCAAGCCAGGCGCAGTGCCTGCCGTGCGCCATCGCGCCATGCACACGCCTGGCACGGTACAGGACGAGCCGTTCGACGCCGTGGTGGTGTGCGCCGCACTCGGCTCGCGGGCACTGCTCAAGACACTGGGTTTGCACCTGCCGCTGGCCCCCGTGCACGGCTACTCCATCACCGCCCCGTTGCGCCAGGTGGAAGGCTATCCCGACCTGGGCCCCCGGGCGGCGGTGATGGATGAGAAGTACAAGGTGGCCATCAGCCGCCTGGGCGCACGGGTGCGTGTGGCGGGCAGTGCCGAATTGGGCGGCCGGCTCGACCACCTGGACGAAGGCGCCATCGCCACGCTGCACAAGGTGCTGGACGATTGGTACCCCGGCTGCGCACAACTGGCCCAGGTGCAGCGCTGGAAAGGCGCCCGGCCCATGCTGCCCGATGGCCCGCCGGTGCTGGGCCCCAGCGGCGCGCCGGGCGTTTGGTTGAACCTGGGGCACGGCTCCAGCGGCTGGGCCTTGTCGTGCGGCTCGGCCCGGGTAGTTGCCGACCAGATCGCCGGCCGTGCGCCGGCCATCGACGTGGCCGGGCTCGATACCAGCCGCTTGTCGGGCGGCTGGTCGGGCGGCTTGTCGGGCGGCTTGCCTGGCAGGTAGCCCGGCCAGTCAGGCAGGCGCCGGGCCGCGTGTGGCCGCCGCCAGCTTCCAGGCGGTCAATTGCCGCAGCAGCACCGGCGTGGCCACGGCCAGGCCCACCACGCCGCTGAGCAGGCCCGGCGCCACCAG
>JANOAQ010000100.1:0-3296 GCA_031411195.1 Burkholderiaceae bacterium
CGCGCAGCTTCTTGGTCAGCGTGATGCCATCCATGCGCGGCATGTTCTGGTCGGTCAGCACCAGGCTGAAGTCGCGCTGGCCTGCCTTTTCCCAAGCGTCTTGGCCGTCCATGGCCTCAACCACATTGAAGCCTGCGTTCTTGAGGGTGAATGTGACCATCTGGCGCATCGAGGCTGAATCGTCGACAGCGAGGATTGAATGCATCGGTTTTCTCCGGGAATCAATGTGTTTTCGGTAAAAGTCCGAAGAACTTAAAACAGCTCGATCGAGCCGGCGTCCATCTCGTCCTGGGTCACCGGGTTGGGCCGCAGCGGGGCCTCTTCGATCACCGCTTCGCCGTCTTCGTCATCGCCCATCACGTCGCGGGCCAGCTTGTCGGCGCAGTGGCGCAGGCGCCGTTGGGTGTGCGAGACCAGTTGCGAGGCCATGTCCTGAAATTGCAGGGCCGTCACCGCGCCCGCCAGGTGCTGCATCGTGGCGTGCAGGTCGGATTCAGGCAGTTCGGGGTGCTGGGCAGCCAGGCGCGAGAGGTGGGTGATGTAGCCCGACGCACCATAGAAGTGGCTCATCAGGGTTTCTGAGGCGTCTGTCAGCAGGCGCTGCAGGCGATCCAGATCGTTGCTGGCCACCATCAGGCTGTCTTGCAGGTCGGCGGCCGTCTGCAACTGCACCTGCAATTCCTGCACCAGTGCTGCAGGGGGCACCCCCGGTATCGGGTCGTCGTTGAGCATCGTCACTCCGTGTCTCGGCGTGTAGGCCAGCCGTGAAGTCGGCGCAGGCATGGGGATGTTTCGGCCCCGGTGGTGCAAAGTTGAGGCGCAGATTGCAGGCTGCGAGTGCCGCATTTGTGCCCCGTGGCACCCAAGGCGATGGGCGCTGTGGGGCATTTGCCATACTTCGGCAATGGCCACAGCCTCTTTACAACGCACTCCCGACGGCGCATCCGCAGGTGTCGAGCCGCGCCTGCTGCGGGTGCTGCACCTGGAAGATTCGGTGCCAGACCACGAGTTGGCCGTGCTGCACCTGTTGCGGGGCGGCCTGCGCGCCGACGTGGTGCGCGTCGACACCGAAGCGGCCTACCGCGAGGCTTTGACCCGGCAGAACTGGGACGTGGTGCTGTCGGACTTCAATCTGCCGGGCTTCAACGGCTTGCGTGCGCAGCAGATCCTGAAGGACAGTGGGCAGGACCTGCCTTTCATCCTGGTGTCCGGCGAGATCGGCGAGGACACTGCCGTGGCGGCCATGCGCAACGGCGCCAGCGACTACCTGCTCAAGAACAACCTGGCCCGCCTGGTGCCTGCGGTGGAACACGCCATCGCGGCCCACCGCGACCGCCAGGCCCGCAACCAGGCCGATCGTGAACTGGCCGCCAGCCGCCAGCGCCTGTCTGAACTGGCGCAGCATCTGCAGACCAGCGTGGAGATGGAGCGCGCGGCGATCGCACGCGAGATCCACGACGACGTGGGCGGCAGCCTGACGGCCATCAAGTTCGACCTGGCCTGGATCGGCCGCCATGTGCAGGCCGGCGATGTGCCCCCGGCCGAGGTGCAGCAGCGGGTGATCACCGCGCTGGAGACGGTGGCCCATGCCATCGAGGCGAGCCAGCGCATCATGCACAACCTGCGACCGGCCATCCTGGAGCAGGGCCTGGTGGCCGCGCTGCAGTGGATGGCCCAGCAGTTTGAAAAGCGCAATGCCATGCCCTGCCAGGTGCGCAGCAGCCATGAGAGCATGCCGCTGCCCGCCGGCGTACCGCTGGTGGCCTACCGATTTGCGCAGGAGGCGCTCACCAATGTCAGCAAACATGCCCAGGCCAGCCGCGTGATGATCGATCTGTCGATGAGCCGGGGCGTGCTGTCGCTCGAAGTGAGCGACAACGGCCGAGGTCTGAGCCGCAGCGATCTGGCCAAGGCCCGCAGCTTCGGCCTGCGCGGCTTGCAGGAGCGGGCGGGCACGGTGGGCGGCTGGGTGGATGTATCGGGTGGCGCCAATGGCACCGATTTGCTGCTGTCGGTGCCCATCCGAGGCGCCGGGGCCCAGTCTGGTGAAACCGATTTCGACCAGGACGACGACCACGACCCCACCGCCAGGGGCCAGCCATGATCCTAGTGATTCTGTGTGACGACCTCGCGCTGATACGGCGCGGCATCCGCGACACCATGGCCGACGCACCCGACATCGAGGTGGTGGGTGAAGCCGGCGACTACGGTGAACTGCGCGGCCTGATGCGTGCGTCGCGCTGCGATGTGCTGGTGTTGGACATCAACCTGCCCGGGCGCAGCGGGCTGGACGTGATGCACGTGCTCAAGGACGAGGGCAGCCCGGTGAAGGTGCTGGTGGTCAGCATGTACCCCGAAGACCAGTACGCCATCCGCGCGCTGCGCGCGGGCGCCTATGGTTATGTCAACAAGGGCGGCGACCCGCAGTTGCTGGTGCAGGCGGTGCGCACGGTGGCCCAGGGCCGAAAGTACGTGACGCCCGAGATCGCCCAGATGCTGGTCGAAAGCCTGACCACCCCGGTGACCGAAAACGCCCACGACAAGCTGAGCGACCGTGAACTGCAGACCCTGGTGATGATCGCCTCGGGCAAGCGCCTGTCCGACATTGCCGCAGAGCTGACGCTGAGCCCCAAAACGGTCAGCGTCTACCGCGCCCGCGTGCTGGAAAAACTGGGCCTGCAGAACAATTCAGAGCTGACGGTCTACGCCATCCGCAACGGGCTGGTGGGCGAGTAGCGGGCAGGCGCCAACCGGCCGCCCGGCGGCCCGTCCCGCAGGGCTACTGGAAGTGGTCCAGCATGCGCAGCAGCGCGGTGGTGAAGGGCTGCTCCAGCAGCGGCAGGGTGAACAGCATGCCGATCAGGCCCACCGTCACGGTGATGGGAAAGCCCACCGAGAACACGCTGATCTGCGGCGCCACGCGCGAGATCACGCCCAGCACCAGGTTGACGAAGAGCAGCATGCCCACCAGCGGCAAGGCGATCCACAGGCCCAGCATGAACAGCTCACTGCCCCAGGCCTGGGGCTGGGTGGCGCGCAAGAAGGCGAAGGGCTCGTCGCCCACGGCAAACACCTCGAAGCTGTGCACCAGGGCGTTGATCACCGCCAGGTGGCCGTTGCCCAGCACGAAGAGAAACGCCACCAGCGTGCCAAACAAGCGGCCGCTGGCCGTGCCCTGGCTGGCGGTGGCGGGGTCGAAGAAGCCGGCGAAGTTCAGGCCCATCTGCAGGCCGATCAGCTCGCCACCCATTTCAACCGCTGCGAACACCACCCGCACGGCAAAGCCCAGGGTGACG